>DASZCK010000195.1:0-2060 GCA_035943195.1 Steroidobacteraceae bacterium | reverse complement strand
GCGCCGCGCTGCGTTGGGCATGCAGGGTCTCGGTATGGGCCTCGCCGCCGAACAGGCGCTGGTACTCGGCCAGGGCGGTCTCGATTTCGGTGTTCTTCGGCAGCACCGCACCATCGGTGACCCCGAAGCGTTCGGCGGCTTTACGCTTGGCGACCAGGAAGTCACGGATGCCATGTTCGGCCATGACCCGAGCGGCTTCCTGGGCGAGCGCGCGCCGCAGATGTTCTGCGCGGACGCTCAATCGTTTTGGCATAGTCCAATCATCTGATCGACGGACCAGAAAATCAAACGCGATATCGGCGAGGGTGGCCCATGGAGCAGGAGATTGCGCTGCGTGTAACGGTGCTGGGGATTCCGGCAGGAGTCGCCTTCGCCATGCAGCGGGGCAAGTTCGAGCTGCTGCCACCGTCCCATGCCACAGCGGACACGCTGGCCTTTGAGTTCAAAGTCCGTATTGCCGAACGCAAGGACGGCGGGGCGCCCAATGTCCTGGGTCCCTATGCGCACGGCAAGCCCGATGATCGCTTCCTCTATCTGAACTCGGGGACCTCGGTGGGGCAGCTCGGCTCCCCCTGGACTCGGCGCGCCAAGATCAAGACCGGCGGTATCAGCTGGAAACTGGTGGCGGCGCTGAGGACACGACCCGGAGCCGTGCTGGAGGCGCGCATCGGGGGCCGGGCCAAGGATGGCGGGCCCTGCTGCGCCACCGTGCCGCTGCTCGAGGGCGGCTGGAACGTCGCGGGTCCTTAGAACAGCGACTCGCCGCCCGTCGCGGTCTGCTGCGTCTGTGCATTGGCGGGCGTCCCGCCCGATGGCAGATGATTGACCATGAAGGTCTCCAGCATGCCGTCGGGATTCTCGGCGCTCACCAACGCGCCGGTCTGCGAGGAGACCCGCAGCTGCACCAGGCCGTCCGGCATCGGCAGCTTCTCCTGCGGCACATCCTTCAGCGCTTCGCGCATGTAGCGGATCCAGATCGGCAGGGCGGTGCGCGACCCCTGCTCGGTTTCACCCAGCGGCCGTTCCTGATCGAAGCCCACCCACACGGTGGTCACGAGCTTGGTGTTGAAGCCGTTGAACCAGGCGTCACGAACGTCATCGGTGGTGCCGGTTTTGCCTGCCAGATCCGTGCGCCCCAGGACCATGGCGCGGATGCCGGTGCCGTGGCGGATCACATCCGCCATCATGTCCGTCATGATGTAGTCGTTCTGTGGGCTGATGACGCGCGGCGCGAGCTGCTTCGGGGTGAGGGGGCCCGCGCCGCCGCGGATCGCGTCAGCCGCGCTGAGAGTCGCCGCGGAAGCGTCGCGGATGGGCACCGTCGTGAGATCCGCGGTCTGCTCGCATTGCAGGCAGGCAATGGGCGGATTGGCCTGCCAGATGACCTTGCCCGAAACATCTTCGATGCGGTCGATGTAGTACGGTACGACCCTGAAGCCGCCATTGGCGAAGGTCGCATAGGAGCCGGCGAGATCCAGCGGCGCCACCTGCATGGTGCCGAGCGCGAGGGTCAGGTTCTTGGGCAGCGAGTCCTTCTCGAAACCGAAGCGCGTGACGTAGTTGATGGCGTAATCGATGCCGAGTTGCCGCAGCAGCCGGACCGACACCAGGTTGAGCGATTTTGCCAATGCCACGCGCAGCCGCGTCGGCCCGTTGAACTCACCCTCGGAGTTCTTCGGGCGCCAGGCGGTCTCCATGCCACTGCCCTCGATCACGATCGGGGCGTCCGGCAGCACCGAAGCGGCGGTGAAGCCATTCTCCAGTGCCGAGGAGTAGAGGAAGGGCTTGAAGCCGGACCCCGGCTGGCGCTTCGCCTGCACCGCGCGGTTGTACTTGTTGCTGAAGTAATCGAAGCCGCCCACCAGCGCCGCGACGCTGCCGTCGGTGGGGTCCAGGGACACCAGGGCAGCCTGCGCCTCGGGGATCTGGACCAGCTGCGCGGCGTGCTTGCCGTCGGTGTAGATATAGACGACATCGCCACGCGTGAGGATCTCCCCCGCGCTCTTGGGCGCAGGGCCGATGCGCTCGTTGTCCAGCTGCTTGTGCGCCCAGGCCAGGCC
>DASZCK010000194.1:0-22965 GCA_035943195.1 Steroidobacteraceae bacterium | reverse complement strand
CCCTGGCTGTCCTGGACGGCGATGAAGCCCTGGCCCTGGATCGCCACGTCCAGCGGATTGCCGGTCGTGACCTGCGATCCCACCGAGCTGTCCCAACCCACCGAGGCATCGGTCGCGTAGACGCGTGAGGCAAAGCCCGGTCCGGTCACGGCACGGCTCTGAAACGCACTCAGGTCCGCCTTGAACCCGGTGGTGTTGGCATTGGCGAGGTTGTGGCTATTCGCAGCCTGGGCGCGCAGGGTTTCCTTGGCGCCGGACATCGCAACGTAGAGCAGTTTATCCATGATCGGTGGTCAGGCCTTGCGGTTCAGTGCGTCTTAAGGGACTACTGGCGAATGCCGATGATGGTCTGGGTGATCTGGTCTTCGGTCTGGATCATCTGCGCATTGGCCTGGAAGGCGCGCTGCGCGGTGATCATGTCGACCAGCGACGTGGTGGTGTCCACGTTGGACTGCTCCAGCGACCCGGAGGAGATGTTGCCGAAGCCCGAGCCACCCGCCACGCCCTGCACGGCCTGGCCGGAGGCATTGGTGGCGGCCCAGCTCGCATCACCCAGCTGTTCCAGGCCCTGCGGATTGGCAAAGTTCGCCATGGCAATCTGGCCCAGGTTGACCGAGTTGCCGTTGGTGTACTGCGCTTGGACCACGCCGGTGTTGTCGATGCTGATGCCGGTCAGCAGGCCGGTGGTGAAGCCGTTCTGCTGTACCGCCGTGACGCCGAAGTTGTTGCCGTACTGCGTGACGTTGCTGAAATTGAACGTCAGGTTCATGTCATTGGCGCCCGTGGAGAGGCCCGCCGCCTGGTTGTACGGGGGAAAGGCGACCGTGCCTTGCGGCGGGGCGGTCAGTGCGCCACTGCTGCTGTAGTCCAGTTCCTGGGAGCCCACCGGGTTGCCGTCCACGTAAAGATTGGCGGTCCAGGTATTGGTCGCAGTCTTGGCAAAGTACAGCGAGGCGGTGTGGGCCGCGCCCAGGGAGTCGTACACCGTGAGCGAGGTGGTGTTGTTGTAGCTGTTCGGATCGGTCGGCGAGAAAACGGCGACGTCGGCCGGTATGGCCGCATCGGCCGGGAGGTTTGCGGTGATTGACGCGGTGCTGGTCGCGTTCGGTGCGCTCTCACCCGAACTCAATGACAGGTTGGACAGGCCGCCGGTGTTGTAGCCGCCGTTAGGCAGCGGCGGATAGACCTGCAGGTTGGCGCCGCTCGCGGTGACCACATCGCCCTTGCTGTTGACCTGGAATTCGCCGTCGCGGGTGAACTGCAGCGCGCCGTTGTTGCTGGTGGTGAAGAAACCATTGCCGCTGATGGCGATATCCAGGTTGTTGCCCGTGGTCTCGATGTCACCCTGGGAGAACTGCTGGGCGACTTCCTGCACCGCCACACCGTTGCCGACGGCCGTGGAGCTGACGCCGGACTGGGTGGCGGAGAACAGGTCGCCGAACTCGGCGCGCGCGCCTTTGAAGCCGACGGTGCTGACGTTGGCAAGGTTGTTGGCCGTCACCGAAAGGTCCTGGTTGGCGGCGTTGAGGCCAGTGAGGGCGACATTGAATGACATGAGTTTGTTCCTGATGCTTGCGTGGGTTGCGCGTTACAGAATGGTGACGACGGAGCTGAGCGGCACGGTGCCGCCGTTGGTGTTCAGATCAAGCTGCTGGGTGCTCGGGTCAATGGTGACGCTTTGCACCTGGGTGACGACCATCGGGGCGACCGTCTGGGAGGCGCCGTCGACGGTCGCATTGACGCTGACCGAGTACTGGCCGGCAGCGGCAGTGGTGCCGCTGCTGGTGGCGCCATTCCAGGAGAAGGTGGTCATGCCGGAACCTGCCGGTGTCACCTGGAAGGAGGTGACTGGCGTGCCGTTGGAATCGGCGATGGTCACCATGAGTTTGGTCGTTCCCGGCGGTGCATTCACCGCGCCGGCGATGGCGCCGCCGGTGGCGAGGCTCGCCGTGGTACCCGGTGCCAGCACCGACTGACCGAGCAGACTTGCGCCGCTGGTGACCTGAGAGGCGGACATCGCCGACTGCATGCTCTGCAGGCTGGAGACCTCGCTGAGTCCTTCGAGCTGCCCTAGGAACTGGCTGGGGTCGGTGGGCTGCATCGGGTCCTGGTTCTGCAGCTGGCTGGAGATCAGCTTCAAGAAGTCGGTCTCGTTGATCTGCATGTTGGCCGGGATTGCGGTGCCGCTGGCCGCAGCGTTCGCCGGCGAATTCAGCACACTTGCGATCGAACTTGCACTAGTAGACATCAGGCGCCTCGTGAGAATGTGGTTGCCGTGCGGCGGTGGCTATCAGGACTGGCCGAGCTTCAGGGTCGCGAGCATGAGGTCCTTGGAGGTGTTCATGACCTCCACGTTGTCCTGGTAGGCGCGCGATGCGGAAATCATGTCGGTCATCTCTTCGATGACATTGACATTGGGTGCGTAGATGTTGCCCTGGGCATTGGCCAGAGGGTTGCCGGGGTCGTAGCGCATCTGCGGAGCGGCCTGGCTTTCCATGATGCCGCTGACGCGCACTGCCGCCTCGCTTTGGTTATCCAGGCTCGAGGCGCCCTGGATCTGCTGCTGTACCGCCTGGAATATGGGATGACGCGCCTTGTAGACCGTCGACGGGTCGCCGCTGACACTGTCGGCGTTGGCGAGATTGCTGGCCACCGTATTCAGGCGCACCGACTGGGCGCTGAGTCCGGAGCCTGCGATATCGAAGATTTTGAAGGATGACATGGGTATTCCTTGAAGCCTGAGGCTTACTGCCCGGTCAATGCCGTCATGAGATTGCGCAGCCGCATGGATATGAAAGTCAGCGTGGCCTGGTAATGCACCGTGTTGTCGGCGAATGCGGCCTGCTCCTGCTGCGAGTCGACGGTGTTACCGTCCAGTGACGGCGCCAGGGGCACGCGGTACTTGAGGGCCGCACCGCCTTCGTTGGTGGCATTCACTGCAATGTCCTTGCCGTCGGTGGTGGTCATGGTCACGCCGGCTTGAGTGGATCCGGCTGCCGCCAGCGCCGTTCGGAAGTCGATGTCGCGCGCCTTATAGCCGGGCGTGTCGACATTGGCGAGATTGTTCGCCAGCACGTCCATGCGCTGGGTCTGCACCTTGAGTGCCTCAGCGTGAACGCCCAGGTATGAATCCAGTCCAACAGGCATGGGTCGTAATCCGGTCCGTCAAAAAAGTGTCCTGCGGGACAGACAGCAATACGCATGCCAGCGGGTCAAAAGGCCGGATGCGCTCGCAGTTGAGCCAAATAAGCGTGAGACGTGTCACAGCGGCGGCAAATGCTTGCCGCATAGTGCCGGCAAACGGGCGTCCGCTGCCGCCCTGGTGAACTTCAAACAGAGAGTTGGCGCGGCGTTTGCACTGACCTGTGCATGAACAGATATGCGACAGACATCCGACGCATGGCGGGCATCGCCATGGTGGCCACACTGGCCCTGGTGCCAACGCTGGGCCTCGGCGCGGGCGCGGTCGAACCCGTCGAGCGCATCGAAGCGGCCGCGCACTCCTACGTGCAGTCGCTGTTGCCGGCGGGCGCGACCGAAACCCAGGTCACCGTGCTGCCCATCGACGGGCGCCTGCGCCTGGCGCAGTGCGGATCGGCACTGACCGCACAGCTGCCGCCGGGAACCACCCTCGGGGCGCGTGCCACGGTGGGGGTTACCTGTGCGGGTCCCACGCACTGGGCGGTGTACGTGCCGGTGGTGCTGGAAAGCCGCATCTCGGTCCTGGTCCTCAAGCACGCCGTGGCGCGGGACGCGCGCCTGAGCGCGGCCGATGTGTCGGTTGAGACGCGGCGCACCGCCGGCATGGCGAGCGCCTACCTGTCATCCGTGGCGGACCTGAACGGCCGCGCGGTGCGGCGCTCACTGGCTGTGGGTACGACCCTGAGCGTCGACATGTTCGTCGCCGATAACGTGATTCACCGCGGTCAGGAAGTCACTCTGGTCGCCGGTGGTCCGTCCATGGAGATTCGGGCCTCGGGCCGCGCGCTCAGCGACGCGCCCGCCGGGGCGCGCATCCAGGTTCAGAACTTAAGCTCGATGACCGTCGTGGAAGGGGTCGTCGAGTCCTCCGAAGTGGTGCGGGTGGCCTTATAAAATGCGAACTCGGTACAACAGTTATGCTTGGGTTCCCCGATACTGCGGGATACGAGCCAAGGAGTGTGCAGCGTGACCATCATCCATCACGGCCTGGACCTGAGCGCAGCCGGTCTCGGAACCGGAGCTGCCGACAAGACCCAGGCCGGGCAGGGGCAGGGCGCTGCGACGCAAACCCAGGCGCAGCCCGAGGCGAGCGCCCCGCCGCAGGAGGTACAGATCACTCCCGCCGCGCAGTTGCTTGCCAATGTGGAACGCCAGCTCGCCAACGCCCCCGCGGTCGACCAGAAGCGGGTGGATTCGATCCGTCAGTCCCTGAGCGAGGGGACCTACCGGGTGGATTCCGCTCGGGTGGCCGATGGGGTGCTCGCGGCCCAGCGTTTTGACGCCCAGGTGGCCAGCAAGTGATGGATCCGCAGAGCTGCCGCGATCAGATGAGCCGCCTGATCCAGGAGGAAACGGCCGCTCTGGCGCAGCTCGCCATACTGCTCGATCTCGAATACACCCATATGAGCGCCAACGATGTCGAAGCGCTCGGCCAGGCCATGCGCGAACGTCACCAGTGCGTGGGCCGCATTCTGAAGGTTGATGACGAGCGGCGCGCGTTGTGCCGCTCGCTGGGGCGTCCCCACGATCTGAAGGGCCTCGAGGCGCTGCTCCGGTGGTGTGACCCCAAGGGCACCCTGGCGGGTGCCTGGGCGGAGTGCACGGCGGCGGCCATCAGGTGCCGCGGCCTGAATGATCGCAACGGCGCCCTGGCGGCCGCTCGGCTGCAGAATGTGCAGGCTCGGCTCGGGGTGCTGGTCGACGGCCGCCGCGAGACCGTGACCTACGGCCCGCGTGGAACCTGTTCGGTGGCGGCGGGGCGCTCGGGGCTGCTGCGCGAAGCCTGACATAATCCGGACCGCGAAAACCCTAAAGTTGCTCCAGTCGTGGCCGATAAGCCCTGTAACCGAGGAGCCATATCGTGTCCGGCAAGATCAGTGGTGTCAGCAACAGTCCGCCAGCCTCCGCACCCAGCAGTGCCGGTGCGCGTGCGGCTGCCACTGCCAGCCAGACGAGCAGCGCCACCAGTGCTGCTGCTGACAGCGTCCAGATCACGGATACGGCCAGCCACCTGGCCACGGTCGAACAGGCGCTGAGCGAGGTCCCGGTCATTAACCAGGGACGGGTGGCGGAAATCAGCGATGCGCTGGCGGCCGGAACCTATGAGATCTCCCCCGACCGGATCGCCAACCAGCTGCTGTTGTTTGAGCGCCTGCTGCCGCAGGATCCCGCCGAATAATCGTTCGCGCTGCGGCGCAGCCCAATCGTCCCTTAAATAGCGAGTCCGCCGGCCCTCAGCTCAGGGCTGCTTCCAGCTGTGCGAGTTCCAGCTTGGAGGCTTCCAGCATGTCTGCCACGGCCTTGGAATTGAGACTGAAGCGCGCCAGGCACTTGGTATCGCGCAGCGTGGCCTCCAGAACCTGCGGCTGTCCGGCATTGCGTCCGATGGCCACCGCGAGCATGACCACGTCGGTCAGCGCAGGCGCCCCACGCGGTTCGCGCGTCAGGTCCTCGCTCTCGGCAATGGCATGCACGATCTCCTCGGGTACGCTCCAGTTCTCCAGCAGCGCGACTGCGACACTAAGGTGCCAGTCGCGTTCGACGTTGCGAAAAGCGTTGGCATCGGCAAACAGCCCGCGATGCTTGCCGGCACGGGCCAGCAGGTATAGCCGGCCGCTGCTGTGCAGTAGGCCTGCGAGCATCGCGGCATCCGGCTGCACCTTGGTGTACTTGCCCGCGATCACGTGACTCAAGCTCGCCACCTGAGCCGTCTGCTTGTGCAGGACCTCGAGGGGTTTCTCCAGACCGCGCAGAGCCTCGGAGTGACTGAGGATGCGTACCGCGTGGGCGTAGGTGGTGGAACGCACGGCATTCAGGCCGACGCGGCTGACGGCGGTGCGCAGGTCGGTGGCGGGCCGCGCGGTGCCGAGAATGGCCACGGAGTTGGCGAGGTTCAGCAGCCGCGCTGCCAGCACCGGGTCGGCGCCGACCACGCGCGCGACTTTTTCAGCCGACGCGGTCTCATCGGAGAGGACGGCGCGGACCTTCTGCACGATCGCGGGAAAGCCGGGAATGTCCACCGCTCCGAGAGACAGCTCGGCGGCCAGCGCCTGGACGAATTGAAAGGCATCCTTGGTGGTGTCGGCGGCTATGTCTATTTCAAATTCAGACATACGGCACCGGAAGTTTGAGTGATGCTAGGCACCGAGCGCCTCCTGCAATTCCTTGATCTCGTCCTTCGATTCCATGATGATCTTGCCGTAGGTCGTGACATCCACGGCCATGCGATCGGCGGCCGCCACGCCCTGCATGTTCAGTTCAATTGATTCCGGAAATTCCTGATAGCTGAACATCAGGTGTGCCACGGTCAATACGTCCGACATGTCCGGCGGCCCGCTGTGACGGCGCTCGAGATCTTCGTATTCACTCACGGCCAGGACGATGTCCTCGGCGATTTCCCAATTCTCGAGCAGCGCCTTCGCGACGCTTACATGCCAGTCGCGGACGATGGTTTCGTAGACCGGCCGGTCGGCAAACAACACCGGATGCTTGTGGGCGCGCGTCAGAATGTAGAGCTCGCCGACGCCGTGCAGCAGGCCGGCCAGCAGCGCCGAGTCAGGGTTGAGTTTGGTCACCCGCCGGGCGACCACGTTGGCCATGGCGGCCGTGCCCGAGCAACGGTGCCACAAGGCCTGCAGGGGGGCCTCGAGCCCCTTGAGCTCGCTGGCCTTTTTCATCTGGGCCATGGCAAAGGCGATGGCGGCACTGCGCACGGTGTTCAACCCCATGCGCTGGACCGCGCTGCGCAGATCCGTGACCGAACGGCCGGTTCGGTTCATCGCCACCGAGTTCGCGACCTGCAGCAGCCGGGCGGCGAGGGTGGGTTCCGAGCCAACCACACGCACCACCATGTCGAGGTTCACGTCGTCATCGGACAGGACCTTTCTCACCTTGATGGCGATATCGGGAAAGCACGGCAGCTCGACCTTGCCCGAGGACAATTCCCCGGCCAGGAACTGCACGAATTCGAACGCGGCCTTGTTAGAATTTCCCGATCCGGATTGAGCTGTGGTCACTGTCATAGGCGGTCCTTTCGCGTGTTCTAGCTGACGATATCAGGCCAGGCGGCTGGCGCGCGTGATGTCCATCGCAGCTACGAGACTCATAAGTTTGGCGGCAATGGCGGATATCGGCAGGACCAGTTGCGCCGCTCCCAACGACACCGCTTCGCCCGGCATTCCCCACACCACGCTGCTGGCTTCATCCTGCGCAATCGTCTGGCTGCCGGCCGTGCGCATCTGCAGCAACCCCTGCGCACCGTCGCGTCCCATGCCGGTCAGCAGCACGCCGATGCAGCGGGTACCTGCGGCTTGGGCCACGGACTGAAACAGCACGTCCACCGACGGGCGGTGACGGTTCACCGCGGCGCTGTTATCGAGTCGACACAGGTAACGGGCGCCGGAGCGCTCGACCCGTAGGTGCGTGTCACCGGGCGCCACGAAGGCATGGCCCGGCAGAATCTGCTGACCGTCGGCAGCTTCCTGCACCCGCAGCGCGCTGCTGTCATTGAGGCGCCGGGCAAAAGCGGCACTGAAGGCCTTGGGAATATGCTGCGTGATGACCGTGCCGGGAGCATCGGCGGGCAGTCCTGCCAGCATCTCGCGGATGGCCTCGGTGCCCCCGGTGGACGCGCCGATCGCGACCACGACGTCGGTGGTATTCACCGCCGCCGGCTGCCGGGTCGACTTGGGTGTTGCGGCGGTGACGGGCACGCGCGTCGCCCGTACTCCGGCGCGGGCCGCCGCCTTGACCTTGGCGATCAGATCGCCGGCGTAGTCGCGCAGGGTGGCGCCGAGGTCGACGTGCGGCTTGGGAAGAAAATCGACCGCGCCCACCGCCAGCGCCTCGAGCGTTACTTCGGCGCCGCGCTCCGTCAGCGACGAGACCATCACCACCGGCATGGGCCGCAGGCGCATGAGGTTGCGCAGAAAGGTGAGACCGTCCATGCGGGGCATTTCGACATCCAGCGTCAAGACGTCGGGATTGAGCCGCCGGATCATCTCGCGCGCCACATGCGCGTCACTGGCGCAGCCGACGACTTCGATGCCCGGATCGGCGCTCAGGATTTCGGTGATGATCTGGCGCGCATAGGCCGAGTCATCGATGATGAGCACCCGGACTTTCGCCGCGAAGATGCGCAGGTCCGTCACTTGAAGATCTCCACCGGGCTTTCGTTGGGATCCTCGCTCAGATGCTCCAGGTAGTAGAGCTCGCGATCGGCGATGCTGCGGTTCTCGATCGGCGGCAGCTTCATCACCCGTGCGCGCCCGGTGGCCGGAAAGTACACCAGCTTGCGCGGCTGGATGCCGCCGAGATCCTGTGCCGAGAGGCGCATGCCCTCGGTTCGCACCCAGGAATGGATGAAGGCGATGTTGCGCGCGCCGATGTCGATCATCGGTTTGAGTATGCGACCGCCGCCGAACACCTTCAGTTCCAGACGCGGGCGCTGGGCGCCGTGCCGGGCGAGGTGATTGATCAGTGACTCCATGGCGAAGCAGCCGTAGCGGTTCATCTGGTTGAAGGCAGAGTCGGGGTTGCTGTTGGTACTCGCGCCCCGTTCGGGCAACATGAAATGGTTCATGCCGCCGAGGCCCGTGTCCGGATCACGGATGCAGGCGGAAATGCACGATCCGAGGACCGTGATGATCGCCTCGTCGTGCCGCGTCACGTAGCACTCGCCGGGCAGCAGCTTCACCGTCCAGCGCCCGGTGTCGCGCTCCCAGAAGCGTTGCGCGTCGGTGAAGCCGGGCAGCCCCTCGGGGCTGGCGGGAATTGCAGGCGGTGATTTGCTTTGATCTGGTTCGCGCATGGTGGTCAGCGGCGCAGGTAGGTGGTGCGGCCAATGGACTCATAGTCATCGCTGACACTGAGCAGACTCTCGGAGTGACCCAGGTACAGCAGATCGCCGGGACGCTGCAGCGGCGCAATCCTGGCAAACAGGTCGCGCTGCGTGTCCTTGTCGAAATAGATCACGGTATTGCGACAGAAGACGACATCCAGCGGGCCGGACATCGGCAGGGTATCCATGAGGTTCAGCTGCTTGAAGGTCACGAGGCTGCGAACTTCGGGCCGGACGACGAAGCTGCTGTTGCCCCGTTCCTTCTGCTCGGTGAAAAAGCGCCGCAGGCGGCCCTCCGACAAGCCCTTGACGCGATCGGGCGGATAGTGCCCGTTCGCGGCCGTGGCCATCATGTCCGAGTCCAGGTCGGTCGCCAGAATCCGCACGTTCCAGTCGTAGGCCTCGGGCAGCGCCTCGAGCACAGTCATCGCTATCGAATAGGCCTCCTCACCGCTGGAGCAACCGGCTGACCAGATGCGCATGCGGCGCTCACCGGCCCGCTCGCGAAAGGCGGGCATGACCTGGTCGCGCAGATGCTCGAAATGATGCGGTTCGCGGAAGAATGCCGTCAGGTTGGTGGTGATGGCATTGCACATGCGCACCTGTTCGTGCGAGTCGCCCGCGACGATGCGCCGATATTCGCGGAAAGTTCGGATGCCAAGCGCCCGCAGCCGCACCGCCAGCCGACCGTAGACCAGCTCACGTTTCTGGCGTGTCAGATTAATGCCGGTGAGTGACTTGACCTGCGCCCTGATGGCTTCGAAGTCCTGGTCATCGAAGGCGAATTCGCGCAGCCGCCCGCTGCTGTCGGAGGGCCGCAGCTGCTCCTCCTCAATCGCCGCCAGCGGCGCGGCACTGGTCACTCGCAGATCCGGGCTGCCCATGTCGTTTCCTCAGCTTTTCCGCGCTTTGAAGCGTCGGACCTGCTCATTGAAGCGCGCCACCACCGCGGCCAGGGTGTTGACGGCGATAGTGCGATGGGTTTCCTCGGAGGCGGCAGTGATGTGATTCTGCCGCGCCTCGAACTCCAGGCACTTGGTGTACTCGTCGACATCATCGTTGTACTGCTTGAAGGTGCGCATGGCCGCGACCATTTCCTGGGCATTGGCCGAGTCCCCGTCCGGGATGTGGCTGGGCGGAGCGGGCAGCAGGCAGTCGGCGCTGGCGCCGGCCGCATACAGCAGCATGGCGGCCAGCGTTACCGGTACCCACAGGATCAGGCGACGCAACATTGCGGCACTTCCCGGTCAGGCCAGCAGCTGCGCGACGGCTTCGATCAGCCGTTGCGGATTGAAGGGCTTCACCACCCAGGCGGTGGCGCCGGCTTCGCGACCGGTACGTTTGACGTCGGTCGTGGACTCGGTCGTCAGCACGATCATCGGTATGCTGCGGTAGGCCGGCAACTGGCGCAGATTGCGCGTCAGCGTCAGGCCATCCATCACCGGCATATTGACGTCCGTGACCACCATGTCGAACACCTGCGTTGCGGCGATACGCAATGCTTCCTCGCCATTAGCGGCCTGAGTGACCACGTGACCGGCTTCGGCCAAGGTGGCCTTGACCATCTGTCGCATCACGGGTGAGTCATCCACTGTCAGAATGCGGGCCATGATCGGCTCCTGTGCCTGGGCACGTCGATGTAGTTGAGCAAGCTGTCCATCAGAATTCCTTCCAGTCCATATCGTCATCGCCGCCCTTGGCGGCCCGCGCGGCCGGTTGGGCCGAAGTCTTCGCGGCGCCGGCCGCCGGCGGGCGCGCGGTCCACGGCCGGTCCGAACGACGGCGCTCCGGCGGCCTGCTGGTGCCGGGTTTGCGTTCGGCCGCGCGCGCGCCGCCACGCGGTGCAATGACCTGGGTGGCCGTCAGATCCAGTTTCGACTCCATGGCCTCATTGAGCTGATAGCGCTGCATCATGGTGTTCATTTCGCCGGCCCGTTGCGCCATGGTCTGGGAGGCGGCAGTCGCCTGCGCCACCAGGCTGCCGTTGGTCTGGGTGAACTCGTCCATCTGCAGCACGGCTCGGTTGATCTGCTCGATGCCCTGAGACTGTTCGCGCGAGGCAGCGGCGATCTCGGCCACCAGGGCCGACACCGTCTTGATCGAGGCGACGATCTGTCCGAGGGTCTCGCCGGAGCGGGTCACCAGTTCCGATCCATCATTGACCTTGCGCACCGAGTCCTGGATCAGCGCCTTGATTTCGCGGGCGGCGGTTGCCGAGCGGCCCGCGAGGTTGCGTACTTCGCTGGCGACGACCGCGAAGCCGCGACCATGGTCCCCGGCGCGTGCGGCTTCCACGGCCGCGTTCAGCGCCAAAAGGTTGGTCTGGAAGGCGATCTCATCGATGACGCCGATGATGTCGGCGATGCGCTGCGAGGCATCGTTGATGTCAGCCATGGCGCGCACCGCCTGGGTCACCACGCCGCCACCATTTTCAGCCTGGTCGCTGGCGGAGGTGGCCAGGGTGCTGGCGCGGGCGGCGCTTTCGGCGTTCTGGTGAACGGTCGAGGTGATACGTTCCACGGACGCCGCGGTGGTCTCCAGCGAGGAGGACTGTTCGAGGGTGCGCTGCGACAGGTTCACGTTGCCCTGGGAGATCCCCTCAGCACCACGGTAGACATCGCGGGCCGCGAGCTTCACGGTCGCGACGATCTCGGCCAGGTTGTCGGCCAGTTGGTTGACCGAGCGTGTCAGCACTTCAAAGAAGCCGCTCTTGCCTTCAAGCGACAGCCGCCGGGTCAGGTCGCCGGCCAGTACCGCCTGCAGCATGCCCTGCATCTGACTCTCGACGGCCACCTCCGGTGTACGTTCGGTCCACTCCATCACCGTGCCGATGCGCTGCCCATCGCGGGCGACGACCGTGCTCACCACAATGCGGAAGGTGCACTCGCCGAGCCTCACGTCCTGCACCCGACTGCCCGTCATCTGCTCGAGCATGCGGTGCTGCAGCGCCGGATCCGGGGCTAGGACGTCGAGACTGGAGCCCAGCAGCCGCGCCGCGGAAAATCCCGGCAGCGAGCGACTGATCTGGCTCTGGGTCCGCGCGAACATCGCGGTGCCGATGTCGTTGACGTAGATGATGGTCTGGGACGCATCGGCCAGGATCACGCTGGTGGAAACGCGGTCCAGCGCCTGACGTATCCGGGCATTTTCGGCCGCGACCGCCCGTTCCGTTTCGATCTGCAGGCGCAGCTTGTCCTGCATGATGCGCAGACCCGCCAGCACCTGGCCGGCCTCATCGGCGCCCGCCGCCGGAATGTCGTTGTCGTAGCGCCCGTTGGCGATTTCCTGGAACACGCCCACGGCGCGGCCCAGTGCGCCGCGCAGACTCCCGGCGATGGCTCCGCTTATGAGAAGTGCGATCACCAGCGCGATGGCCGCGACTGCGATGGTCAGATCGCGTGTGGTTTCCTCGACGGCGGCACGTTGCGTCAGCGCGATTTCCATGCGCGCGTAACTTGAGTCGGACAGCTCCTGCAGCGCCCGTACCACTGGCGGTCCCGCCGCATAGACTTCAGCGGGCGTGATATTGATTTTCTCGGCAGTCAGCATCCGTACCGTCACCAGGTGCCGGTAACCGGCCATCTGTTGGGCGGTGGACTGCAGCACGGGGAGCATGTCCGGCTGGCTGGTCAGCTGCTGACCGATGGCATCGAGGTTCTGCTGGATCTCGCCCAGGTAAATCTGGATGGCGGTGCGGTCGTCGCCACCCAGGTAACTCTTGACGGCGACCTCCATCGAATGCTGGTTCACATTGGAGAAGGCGATGACGGCCTGAGCCACGTTGCGGGTCGCCGCGATGATGAGATCGTCGGTGAAGGCGTTCGAATCCAGATCCAGGTCGGACGCCTTCGAGACCCGCGACATGAGCTTGGTGATGTCGTTGATCAAAGCGTCGTGTGCGGCGAGGTTCTCCTCCGGCGACATGCTGCTGGCGCCGGCCTTGATTTTGTTCCATTGCCGGGTCACCTGATGCCAGGCCGCGGTGGAGCCGAGGCGCGCGCCAAGTTCGGCATCCAGCGAGTTCAACTGTTCGATCTGCTTTTCGATGTAGCCTTCGAGTCGGACACCTTCATCGCGACCGGAGGTGTCGCCGCTCAGCAGCGCATAGGCGACGGTGCGATGATTGGTCACCCGCGCGAGCAGTGACCCAACCGACTGCATGTAGCGGGCCCCGGCCAGTTCATTGTGGGCCTTGCGTACCGTGCCGTTGGATTGCGTCAGATAAAACCCGGCGAGCAGCACTGTCGGGAGCGCCATCGCCGCGATCAGCAGTGCGAATTTCTGCCGCAGATGCATTTTGCGAAGAAATGTCATGGTGTTTGCTGGTTCAGGCGGCCCGATCGGCTTCGGGTCCGGCGGCCGCGGACTCCTTGCCGAGCAACAGATTGACATCCAGCAGCACGACCATGCGTCCGCCGATCGTCGCCAGACCCCGGATGCAGGCGGCGCTGGCGGCGTTGCCTAGGTCCGGTGCCGGTTTCACATCCTGCGCAGCGATGTCGATCACGTCCGATACGCCATCCACGACCATGCCGAACTCGCGCGGGCCGGTGGCCGACATCACTGACACCACGACGATCACGGTGACTGGCGTGTATTGCACGTTGGAGCTGCCGAATTTCAGACGCAGGTCAAGCACCGGCACGATCGCGCCGCGCAGATTCAATACCCCGAGGATGTCCGCGGGCGATTGCGGCAGGCGCGTCACGGCGGTCCAGCCGCGGATTTCCTGCACGCAGGGGATGTCGATGCCATAGGTGACGTCGCCGATCACGAACGTCAAGACCTGGCTCATCGCGCCTTGGGCGGCTGCGGTAGGGTCGGTTGACGGGCGGGTCATAGGCGGATCTCCGTAGGATGAGGCGCGGCTAGGCCGCTTCGCGGCGTGAGGCACTGCGGATCAGGTCGGGCACGTCGAGGATCAGGGCGACCGAGCCATCACCCAGAATGGTGGCAGCCGCGATACCGGCGACGTGGCCATAGTTCGTTTCCAATGACTTGATCACGACCTGCTGCTGACCGAGCAGGTCATCGACAAACAGCCCAACGCGGCGCCCGGCGCCCTCTACGACCACCACCAGCCCGTCATGCAGCGCGCGCGCGCGGGGCGTGAGCCCAAAGAAGCGATACAGCCGGATGATCGGCAGGTAGTCATCCCGGAAGGCGAAGACTTCGCGGCCGTCGGCGATGGTGGTCACCTGGGTCGGACTCAGGCGCAGCGACTCGATGGTCGACATCATCGGCAGGATGTAGGTCTGGTCGCCTACCGCCACCGACAGGCCATCCACGATTGCGAGCGTCAGCGGCAGGGTGATCAGAAACTGCGAACCGCGGCCGCGCTCGCTCTGCACTTCGATCTTGCCGCCCAGATCGCTGACGTTGCGCCGTACCACGTCCATACCCACGCCGCGCCCGGAGACATCGGTGGTGATTTCGGCGGTCGAGAACCCGGGCAGGAAAATCAGCTCCTGGATCTCCTCGCGACTCAGATTGTCATCGGCACCCACCAGGCCAGCCGCGCGCGCCTTGGCCACGATGCGCTCGCAGTCGAGGCCGCCGCCATCGTCGGAGACTTCGATGCAGATGCTCCCGCCGCGATGGCTGGCGTTCATATGTATGGTCCCGGCGATGTTCTTGCCGGTCGCCGCGCGCACCGCCGCGCTCTCGATGCCGTGATCGATGCAGTTGCGGACCAGATGCACCAGCGGGTCGCCGATCTTCTCCAGCACCGTCTTGTCCAGTTCGGTGGTCTCGCCGGTGATCTTCAGGTCCACCTGCTTCTCCAGCCGCTGGCCCAGATCCCGCACCATGCGCGGGAAGCGGCTGAACACCGCGCTGATCGGCAGCATGCGTACCCGCATGACGCTCTCCTGCAGCTGGCGCATGTTGCGTTCCAGCTGCTGGATGGCGGTGCGCAGTCCCTCGGTGCCGGGGCCGCTGATGCCGCGGCTGATCTGGCTGAGCATGGCATGGGTGATGACGAGCTCGCCGACGGTGTTGATCAGCTCATCGATCTTTTCCACACCGACGCGGATTGACCCGGAATCCATGGCACTGGAGGACTGCGCCACCGGTACCGGCTGGGCCGCATCCCCCGCCGGCAGTGGCGCAGCTGGTGCGGGCAGCGTGACTACCGCTGCGGGTACCCTGACCGCGGGCATCGGCAACGAGGATTGACTGGCCCTGAACGTCAATTCGCAGTCAGCGTTCACCCATTCAAAGATTTCCCGGATCGCGGCTTCCGGTGCATCACTGACCAGCGACAGCGACCAGCTGAGATAGCAGCGTCCGGGTTCCATGTCCTGGCACGGGGGCAGGGCATCAAGATGCGCCGTGACCATGAGATTCCCCAGGACGGCAAGCTCGCGGAAGATACGCACCGGATCCGTGCCCCGCTCGAAGAACTGCGGGCCGGGCCGCAGATCGATCTGCCACTCGACCAGGCGACCTGGCTGCTCTGCGCCTGCGGCGGCCACCGCCGCAAGGTCCGATGCCGCCGAAGAATTCGCGGCTAACGGTGCCGCGGCTGAGGCGCCTTCGCGATGCACGATGACGAGTTCAATATCGAACTGCAGATCGGCGACGCCCTGGGCGTCTATCGGTTGCTTCGCCTTGGTCGCTGCCAGCATGGCGCGCAGCACGTCCACGGATTTCAGCAGCAGGTCGCAGATCTGCGGTGAGATGGCGATGCGGTTGCCGCGCAGCTCATCGAGGAGTGTTTCCAGGCTGTGGGTGAAGGAGGTGATCTCGCCGAAGCCGAAGGTGGCGGCGCCGCCCTTGATCGAATGCGCGACGCGAAAGATGGTGTTGATCGATTCGCTGTCGGGACTTCCGGTATCAAGCTTCAGCAGCGTGGACTCCATGGAGTCCAGCGCCTCGAAACTCTCGTCGAAGAACGCGTCGTGGAACTGGGTGAGGTCGATGGTCATGGAGGTCAGACTCGTGCGGCGAGCGTCGCCGTGAGCCCCAGCAGTTCCGCCGCTTCATCCCAGGCCGGTCGATTGCCACAGGTCATGAGGTTGGTGCCGCGACGCACCTGGTCGCGGGCGAATGCGGCCACCAGTTGCAGCGTCGCGGTGTCGAAGCGCTCCAGCTGCCGCAGGTCGAGTGTGATGTTGTTCACATCTGCCGGCAGGTCGCACAGCCGGTCCCGCAGCGCGCCGATATTGCGCAAGGTGCAGTCGGCGGGCAGCGCGATGACTTCTGACCGTGAAGTCAGGCCTGAGGGCCTGGACGCGCGACGCACTGTTTTGCGGGCAGATTTCATTCCGGATCCACAAGGCCACCCACTGTGGCGCTTTTTGACATCCTGATATCGGCCAGGGGTTCAACTGCTTGAGGTGATAGAGATACCGCGAATCGGCAATGCATTGCCGCCCCCCGGCTCACAGTTCGGGAACTCTCAGGCGTTTGAATAAAGTGCGCGGCGGATCACGCCGCCGGCGGTCAGGCCGCGGAACGGGTCGTCGGACCCGCGGCGTGCAGGCGCAACACCAGATCAGCTTCCTGCTGAGTCACGCCGCAGGCGCTCACCAGTTCCTGACGAGAGGCACCACTGCGCGCCATGCGAATGGCCACGTTGTAGCTAGCCGAGCTGCCGCTCTGAGTGGCGCGGGACTGCTCATCGAGGCGTGCGGCGAGGGCCGCGACGCGCGTATCGGCGACCGCCAGAGCGGCCTGGAGCTGTTCGATCTGGTCGGCGAGAAAGGCCGATCCTGCCCGAATTTCGCGGCCTTGCTGGATAGCGGAGCGTTTGAGACGGAGGGCAAACAAGGTCGTGACCAGCGCCCCAGCCAGAATGATGACCAGTCCGGTCGCGGGAATGAGAATGTAATCCGGAGGCGGCACCAGCACGTAGCCGAAGAGCGGAGTGGCCGCGAGCGTCGCGGCGGCATGGTGTGCGGCTGTTTGAATCATTGCAGTCTTCCTGTGACCCAGTTCACATCGGGCGGCGCCGGATTTCCGGCGACTCGCCTAGTTGCTGAAAGAGGGTGCAGGAAGCGTGCCACGCCCGCCCGCTATTGCGCGGCGGCGACGGGCGTTGCCGGCGGCATAGCATGGGCATTGGCCGGCGCTGGGCTTGCTCCCGGGTCGGGATTGCCCGGTGGCAGGATCGCGATCAGCACGCGCCGATTCGCATTGCGGCCTGCGGCGGTGGTGTTCGGCTGCGCCGGACTGTACTGGGAACGACCGATCACAGACAGTCGCGCCGGATCAATGCCGCTGTTGGCGATCACGTGCACCACACTGGCAGCGCGCGCCGAGGACAGTTCCCAGTTGGAGGGGAACGCCGTGGTGTCGATCGGCTGGCTGTCGGTGTGCCCTTCGACACGCACCGGATTGGGCAGTGACACCAGGGTCTGTGAGAGCTTGCGGATGACACCCACGGCCGTCGGCGACAGCGTTGCACTACCGCTCGGGAACAGGATGTCGGTGCGGATTTCCACCTCGATGGCGGTGCCCTTGCGGCGCACCACCACGAGATTGGATTTGATGAGATCGGCCATCGCCGTGCTCACATCGCTCGCGACCTTGTCGAGCGCCTGGGACTCGGCCTGCGAGCGGGCAATCTCCTCGGCCTGCTTGCGGGTCACGACGGCGGTATCGGCGAAGATGGCATGGGAGTCCGGAGCCGAGGAGGCGGCGGCAGACGCGCGTACCGTGGCTATGGCTTCCGGAGCCGATCCGGGTGCAGACCCTTTAGGCTTCTGGCCGTTGAATTCGGTGAACAGGGTGCTGGACAGGACGCGGTACTTACCCTCATTGACCGAGGACACCGCGTACAGAACGACGAAGAATGCGAACAGCAGTGTTACCAGGTCGCCGTAGGGGACCGCCCAGGCCGCGTGCTGGGTTTCCTCCTCGACGCGTTTCTTCCGCTTGCGGGCCATGCTTTAGGCCTGCTGCAGGTAGCCACGCAGCTTGGTCTCGATGATGCGCGGATTTTCACCCTGGGCGATGCACAGCATGCCCTCGATGATCATCTCGCGCACCTGGGACTGTGCGTGAATGGTCACTTTCAGCTTGGCCGCAATCGGCAGGAAGAACAGATTCGCGAGGCCAATGCCGTAGACCGTGGCGGTGAAGGCCGCGGCGATGCCGTGGCCGAGTTTGGTCGGGTCGGAGAGGTTCTGCAGCACCGCCATCAGACCCAGGACCGCGCCGATGATGCCCAGTGTCGGCGCGTACACGCCCATGCCTTCAAAGACCCGCGCACCCAGGGTGTCGGTGTGTTCACGTGTGGATAGTTCGACTTCCATCGCGCCGCGTATGGCATCAGGCTCGTTGCCGTCCACCACCAGCTGCAGAGCCTTGCGGACAAAGGGGTCGCGCTCGCGGCGCATGGCCGGCTCCAGGGCCAGCAGGCCCTGGCGACGCACGGTATTGCTCCAGTCGAGCATCTTCTTCAACAGCATTTCAGGTTGCAGCGCCGGCGGTCGCATCACCCACGGCAGGATCTTCAACGCATGGCGCATGACCGGCAGCGGGGTCTGCACGCAGATCGCCCCCACGGTGCCCACGACGACCACGGTGAAGCCCGCCGTTGAAACGAGCGCCATCAGGCCGGCGCCCTTCAACATGGCTCCGACCAGGATCGCGCACAGCGCCAGCAACAGGCCGATGACGCTCAGCAGGTCCGTGGCCGGTCTCCACAGCGAGACTCAGGTGGCAGTTGCAGCACTGGGCATCGCCTCGAGTATCTTGGTCAGTTTCTTCTTCAGCACGTCGGCGGTGAAGGGCTTGATGACATAGCCGTTCACGCCCGCCTGGGCCGCTTCCACGATCTGGTCGCGTTTGGCCTCGGCGGTCAGCATCAGTACCGGCAGTTTCGCCAGCTTGGGAATCGCGCGCACCGCTTTGAGCAGGTCCAAACCAGGCATTCCCGGCATGTTCCAGTCAGTGATCAGGAAATCGAAGTCGCCATCGCGCAGCAGTGGCAGTGCCGTGCTGCCGTCGTCCGCCTCAGTGACATTGCTGTAGCCGAGTTCGTTGAGCACGCTCTTGACCATGCGGCGCATGGTCGCGAAGTCGTCAACAATCAGGAATTTCATCTCGGCGTTCATCGCAATGTCCCTCCCGATTACGGCCGGGTCGGCGCCTGCGAGTCTTTCCAGGCCGCCAGCCGTGCGCGCAGGCGCACCAGCGCCTGTCCATGCAGCTGGCATACGCGCGACTCAGTCACATTCAGCACCGCGCCGATCTCCTTGAGGTTCAGTTCATCCGAGTAATACAACGACATCACCAGCTTCTCGCGCTCCGGCAGTCCTTCAATGGCCTGGACCAGCGCGCCACGGAAGCCCTCGTCAGCGGTCTCCTGAAACGGGTCGATCGTTTCGGTCGCGGCGGCCGTGGCGATCGTCAGGTCATCAAGGCTAGTCAGGCGGCAGCTCGCGGCGTCCTGCACGATGGCGTAGTAGTCGCTGAGCGAACAGCCCATGCGGGCCGCAACCTCGGCGTCCTTGGCGTCACGACCGGTCTCGCGTTCGATATCGCGAACGGCGGCCGCGGCGGCGCGCGCCTTGCGATGCACCGAACGCGGCGCCCAGTCAAGCTTGCGCAATGCGTCGATCATCGCGCCGCGGATCCGGATGCCGGCAAAGGTTTCGAAGCTCGCGCCGCGGTTCTCCGCATAATTGGCCGCCGCCTCCAGCAGCCCGAGCATTCCGGCCTGGATCAGATCATTGACCTCCACCGACGGGGGCAGCCGTCCGGCCAGATGATAGGCGATGCGCTTCACCAGATCCGCGTGGCGCGTCACCAACTGATCGGCGTCGGCGTTGCGTCGCTGCTGGGTATAGGCGCCGACCACGCTCATTGAACCGCCTCCAGCCGCACCGGCCGTGGCTGCACCAGGCGTTCAACGAAGAATTCGAGATTGCCGCGCGGGCCTTCGGGGATCGGCCAGCCGGCAGTCTTGTTGGCAAACTTGCGGAACGCCTGCGCCGAGACACTGGCCGGATAGGCGTCAGTGACCGTGCGCTGGGCGCGGATGGCGCGTCGCAGGTATTCGTCCTCGGGGATCTCCCCGACGTAATCCAGCACGACATCCAGGAAGCGCGTGGTCACACGTTCAAAGCGCCGAAACAGATCCTGCCCCGCTCCCGGGGAGCGAACCATATTCGCCAGCACGCGGAAGCGGCTGACGCCGTGATGTCGACTCAGTACCTTCACCAGTGCGTAGGCATCCGTCAGTGAGGCGGGTTCATCACAGATAGTAACCACCACCTGCTGCGCAGCCTGTGAGAACTGCGTCACACCATGGCCGAGTCCCGCCGCCGTGTCGACGATCAGTACGTCCACCCGGGTGGCAAGCGCGCTGAAGGCCTGCACCAGGCCCAGATGGGCCTGGGCGTCAAGATTGGCCAGATTGGCGGCTCCGGAGGCGGCGGGGACCACCTGGAAGCCCTGTGGCGCACTGACCAGGATCTCATCCAGGGTCCGTTCCCCGTTGAGCACATGCGCCAGGGTGTAGCGCGGCGACAACCCCAGAAATACATCGACATTGGCCAGACCCAGATCGCCGTCCAGCAGCACCACCTGCTTGCCGACCGCAGCCAGCGTCGCCGCCAGGTTCACCGCCACGCTGGTCTTGCCGACGCCACCCTTGCCGCCGGTGACCGCGATCACCTGCACCGGGCGCGCCAGACTGTCCAGCTTGGAGCGATCCATCAGGTTCCCCTCACGCGAACGCATGTGCCACATCTCCAAATCGCCGCTTCAACAAATCCTCATCGGCCGCCGCGCCATTGGTCTGCGCCAGCTGCACCGCTGCGCCCACCAGCTCCTCGGCACGCGCCGGTCGCAGGTCCTCCGGAACCCGCTGGCCGTCGCTGACATAAGTGATGGGCAGGCGGGCGCGGACCAACACCGAGAGCAGTCCTCCCAAACTTACGGCCTCATCCATCTTGGTCAGCACACAACTACTGGGGCGGGCGGCCGCGAAGCGCCGCACGACTTCCTCGACGGCGCCGGCCTGGGTGCTGGCGGCGAGCACCAGCGTGGACTGTAACTCGGCACCCGCGCGCGCTAGCTGCAGCAGACGATGCGCCAGACTGGCGTCGCGCTGCCCGGCCCCCGGGGTGTCCACCAGGACCATGCGGAAGCGGCCCAGCCGCGCCAGCACGCCCGGCAGCTGCTCGAGACCGTCCAGGGCGAAAACCGGAACGCCCAGCAATTGTCCCAGTGCGCGCACCTGGTCCTGGGCGCCAATGCGCACCGAGTCTCCCGCCACCAGGGCGAGGTCCCGCGAACCATGGCGCAACAGCCAGCGTACGGCGAGCTTCGCCAGCACCGTGGTTTTGCCAACACCGGTCGGTCCGACCAGCGCGATGCGGCCACCGTTTTCCAGCCAGTGATCGCCGGTCACCGCCAGTCGTTGGCTTAAAGTGGAGCCCAGGTGCCGACGCGCGATATTGGCCTCACAGTTCTTCGGCAGCCCGGTGACGATCTCGGCAGCCAGTCCCTGTTCGATGCCGATCTCGGTCAGCTCGCGCAGCATTTCAGTGTGCAGCGGCGAACGTCGGGTCAGGTCCTTCCAGGCCAGTTGTGCCAGCTGCGTCTCGAGCATGCGGCGCAGCGTCTTCAGCTCTGAGGTCATCACATCGCTGGCAGCATCCAGCGTCGGAACCACATAGGTGCCGGTCGGGGTCTCGGTGGCGACCGGCGCCGACCAGGCCGCGGCCACGGCGCTGGAGATCGAACTTTCGGAAGCCTCGAATGTGGGCAGGGTAAAGGGCGCAGCGGTCTCGGGCAGCGGCCTCGCAAGCTCCGCAAGCGGCATCGGCTCGACGGCCGGAGACAGCACCGGCGCTGGCGGAATGATTGAAGGCATGCGCAATGCCGGCTGCGGCGGCGGGCTCGGCGCAATGATGGGCGCGGCCAGCGCGGGCTTGGGTGTCTGGGTCTTCGCAGCGGATGCAGGCAGTGCTGCGGTCTCGAAGCTGGGCTTGCTCACCGCCACCGTCGAGTCCTGCACATTGTCCGCGTCAAAGTCCATGGCGGCGGTTATCTCCACCCCATTGGCCGTGCGGCGCGTGGCCAGGATGACCGCGTCGGCACCCAGGCTGTCCCGGACGGCACGCAGCGCGTGCCGAATGTCCGGTCCTGTGTGGCGTGTGATCTTCATCTCAATTCTCCAACTGCCTCGTGCTTACTCGTCATCGACCGACCGCCGACACCAGGCGGACCTTGCGGTTGTCGGGAATCTCGCTCCAGGCCAGAACATGCATGCTCGGGACACTGGCGCGAATGAACCGGGCCAGCGTCTGTCGCAGCGGCGGCGGTACCAGCAGCACCGCGGGCTCCCCGATCAGTTCCTGGCGCTGTGCGCTTTCGGCCAGGCGGGTCTGCAACCGCTCCGCCAGACTCGGTTCCAGGCCGGTAGCCGGCGAATTGGCGCTGCCGATGGAACCTTGCAGTAATCGTTCCAATTCCGGGTCCAGGGTCATAACCGGCAGTTCGCCTGCCATTCCTGCGATGTCCTGCACAATCTGCCGGCCCAGGGCGACGCGTACCGCGGCCTGCAGCACGGCCGGATCCTGCGAGCGCGGTGCCTGTTCGGCCAGGGTCTCGACAATGGCGCGCATGTTGCGCAGCGGCACCCGCTCGGCCAGCAGTGACTGCAGGACCTTCACCAGCGACGCCATCGACAGCACCTTGGGTACCAGGTCTTCGACCAGTTTCGGAGCGCTCTTGGCGACGTTGGCCAGCAACTGGCTGGCTTCCTCATGACCCAGAAGTTCGTGGGCATGGGACTGGATGATGTGGCTGAGATGGGTCGCGATCACGGTGCCCGCATCGACGACGGTGTAGCCCATGCTCTGGGCATGATCACGATCCGCCGGTTCGATCCAAAGCGCTTCCATGCCGAAGGCGGGGTCACGCGTGGCGATGCCCTTGACCTGGCCGAAGACCCTTCCGGGATT
>DASZCK010000193.1:0-3611 GCA_035943195.1 Steroidobacteraceae bacterium | reverse complement strand
GAGTCAGCCAGCACTGAAGCCACCAATACTGAAGCCACCGGCGTCGAGGCGAGTGCGACCCCATGGGGTACGCCGGCCAGCGATCACCCCGTAGTCCCCGAGGTGCCTGCCGACTCGGTGCATCCGGAAGCGCAGATATATTTCGCGATGAACGGCAGCGAACCCGCCGTGGTCAGCCAGGATCCGTATGCGCCGCCAGCCGCGGCAGAGGAGCCGCAGGCTGCAGCGGATACGGCGCTGCCGGCCCCGGCAACCCCGGCGCCTGCGCCCGTGAAACCTGCCGAGCCCAGCGAGCCGGCGAGTGTCGAGGTGGTGTTCCCGCACGACCATGGCTGAGGAACCCGAGAAGGAAAACCTGTCTGAAGGGACTCTGATTTCGCATTTGCTGGAGCTGCGCAACCGGCTGATGCGCGCCATGATCGCCTTCGTCATCGCGCTGGTTCCCTGCGTCTTCTATCAGAATCGGCTGTTCACCTACGTCGCGCAGCCGCTGCGCGAGAAACTCCCCAAGGGCGCGACCCTGATCGCCACCGGCGTGATGTCGCCCTTCACCACGCCACTGATGCTCGCCATGTTCGCGGCGGCGTTCATCGCCATGCCCTTCATCCTCTACCAGGTCTGGGCCTTCGTGGCGCCCGGACTCTACAAACGCGAGAAGCGTTTCGCCATTCCACTGCTGCTGTCCTCGGTCGTGCTGTTCTATTGCGGTGTAGCCTTCGCCTACCAGCTCGTGTTCCCGGTGGTGTTCAAATACTTCGTCGGCACCACGCCCGAGGGCGTGACCATGATGACGGACATTTCGCAGTATCTTAAGTTTGCCGTCCAGATGTTCTTCGCGTTCGGCCTGGCGTTCGAGACGCCGGTGGCGGTGGTGCTGCTGGTGCTCACGGGCCTGGTGAAGATCGAGAAGCTGCGCAGCAACCGCGGCTATGTGCTGGTAGGCGTATTCATCGTCGCCGCCGCGGTCACCCCGCCGGATGCCATGTCCCAGTGCATCATGGCGGTGCCCATGTACGCCCTGTACGAGGGCGGACTCATCATGGCGTCGCTGATGTCCAACATGCGCAAGAAGGACGCCGCCGTACAGGACGGCGCTGAGTCCTGAAGCTGGCGCCGCATGGAGACCCAGACGCTGGCCGGCCGCACCATCGCCGTTCCCGAAACGCGCGAGCTGGATGTATTTGCCGCGTTGCTCGAACGGCGTGGGGCGCGGGTCCTGCGCTGCCCACTGGTGGCGATTCGTGATGCGGCCGATCCGGCGCCGGTGCTTACCTTCATCCGCCGCTTCGCCGAAGGGGCCTGCGACGACCTCATCCTGCTCACCGGCGAAGGACTGCGGCGGCTGCTCACCTGCATCGATCAGCATGAGCCGACCTTAAGGCCAGCCTTTTTGCGGCAGCTGGCGCGGGTGCGCAAGATCACGCGCGGCCCGAAACCGGCGCGCGCGCTGCGCGAGCTGGGATTGAAAACCGACATCGCCGCCGAGATTCCCACCACGGCCGGCGTCATCGCCGCGCTCGAGCCACTGGCCTTCAGCCTCGAGGGTCGCAGTGTCGGGGTACAGCTGTATGGCACGGAACCCAATCCACCCTTGAGTGAATTCCTGCAGCGCTGCGGCGCCGCGGTCCTCACCGTCGCCCCCTACTGCTATGCGGATTCAACCGAGGATGCCGCGGTGCTGGCGTTGCTCGCCGCTATTGAAGGGGGCGGCGTCGATGCCATCGCCTTCACCAGCACACCCCAGGTGCGCCGGTTGATCGCAGTGGGCGGCGCCACGCGGGTCGCGCGGGCGCTGGCACGCATCCACGTCGCCGCCGTCGGACCGGTGGTGGCCCAGGCACTGGGCCGTCACGGCATCGATGTGCAAGCCATGCCGCAGGACAGCTTCTTCTTGAAGCCCCTGACCAGCGCCATCGAAGCGGCGCTGGCGCGAACTTCCGGCTCGTGAGCGCCTCAGCGCCGGCGGTTTGAATAGATCTCGAAGCGGCCGCGCGAGCCGATGAACATCGAGCCTAGCCAGCCGCTCAGGCTGACCAGCAGGCTCGCGATCAGCGCAGCCCTGAAATCCGCCACATGGAAGCCGCGCAGGAACCAGGCCGTCAGGCCCAGCATGCCGGCGTTCACCACCACCAGGAACAGGCCCAGAGTCAGGATGGTGAGCGGGAACGTGAGGATCACGGCGATGGGGCGCACGATGGCATTGACCACGCCCAGCAGCACACCCGCGAGCACCAGCGTCTGCGGGTCATCGATGCGGATGCCGCTGACGCAGCGCGTGGCAATCCACAGTCCCACCATGGACAGGGCCGCGCGGAACAGAAACCCGGCCATCAGCCGCGCTCCTTCGCCATCTGCTCCACCAGCACCTTCAACCGCTGCACCGCCCGCTCCCAGCCGGTCCGCAGGCGCAGGTAGAAGGTGTCGGAGTCGCGGTCGCTGGGAAAGCCGGAGCCCAACAGCCGCATCACGGTCTTGCCGGGCACGGAGCCATCGAGCATGAAATCATCCACGATCGGACTGTCGTTCTCGGGCAGATCCTCGGAAGGCAGGTAGATGAGCCGCATGCGCCGTTGCGGCTGCCACACATCGATATGCGCTTCCAGTTCCGTCACCCGGTCGACACTGGCCCGGAAATGACCGCCCTCCCGGGCACTGATCTGCGCCTCCGGCGAACACCACTTGCGCAGGCTCTCGGTGTCGGTCAATGCCTTCCACACCAGCTCGGCCCCGGCCGCAATGTCGACGCGGTGGGCGTATCCTCGCGTACGTCCGCTCATTGGTGGATTGTGCCACGCGCGAGGTAGATTGACCCCATGCCCGCCCGCCCCTCACCCGAAACCCTGCAGCAACGCAGCGCGCACCTGCTGGACACCATCGCCGATATGACCGGGCTGGGGGCCTGGGAGCTGGACACAGGGTCGATGACGCCGCTGTGGTCCAGCCACGCGCGGCAGATTTTCGGCATGGATCAGGCGGGGACGATCACGCTTAGCGATTTCGTGGAGCACTTCGCACAGGAGGCCCGGCCCATTCTCGACGCCGCCTTTCAGACGGCTGTCGCCAACGGCAAAAGCTTCGACCTGACGCTTCCCGCACTGCGCCGCGATGGGGCGCGCCTGTGGGTGCGCTGCGTCGGTGATGCCGAAGTGGTGGATGACCGCGCCGAACGGCTGTCCGGCGCCGTGCAGGATGTCACCCAGCAGTACGAGGCCGGGCTGCGTCTGCAGCGCGCCTCGCGCTCCAGCTTCCAGGGACACTGGGAATACGACTTCGGCACGGACCAGGTCTGGTGCTCTGAGGCCTACCAGCAACTCCTGGGGTTCGCAGCGCGCGAGCGGCGGATACCGGCCGCAACCTTTCATGCCGAAACCCATGCCGCGGACGAAGCCGCGGTCAGCGCCGCCTTCGCACGTCACATCGCCGATGCAACTCCGTATGACGTGCAGCTGCGGCTGCGCACCGCCGCCGGTGAGTGGCGCTGGTTTCGCCGGCGCGGGGCGATGGAACGCGACAAGCTGGGACGCCTCACCAGCCTCACGGGCCAGCTGATCGACATCCATGATGAACGCCAGGCGCAGGTGGAACTGCGGGAGATCCGCGCGCGCTTCGAG
>DASZCK010000192.1:0-12392 GCA_035943195.1 Steroidobacteraceae bacterium | reverse complement strand
CATCAGCTTCTGGCTGCTGCTGGCCGGGAGCATCCTCACGCTGCTCAAGGGCGGCATCTTCAAAGAAGCGCTGTTTCTGTGGGCAGTGCTGGGCATGCTGGCGCTGGGACGAAGTTCCTTCTACCGCCCGGCCTCACTGCTGCACCAGCGCTTTACGCCGACCTGGGCCGCCAGCATCGTCGGCGTCATCGTTGCCAGTGTCTGGGTGGGACTTCTGGTCAACCGTCATATCGAGTACTCGAACGACCTGTGGTGGACGTTCGCCTTTGATGCCAATGCGCCGCGCATGCTGCGCGCTTCGCTGCTGGTGTGCGTGCTCACGGCCGGCGTGCTGCTGGTGACACTGTTGCGACCGGCGCGGACGGTTCCCGAACTCACCCGCAAGCCGGCGCTCGAGGACATCAAACGGGTGCTGGATGAGTCTCCCTCGACGCTGTCAAACGCGGTGCTCACGGGCGACAAGCACCTGTTGTTCAGCGAGAGCGGCCGCTCCTTCATCATGTACCAGGTGCAGGGTCGCAGCTGGATAGCGCTGGGGGATCCGGTCGGCCCGCGCAGCGAGGCAGAAGAACTGGTGTGGCGGTTTCGCGAACTGTCCGATGAGCATGGCGGCCGGGTGGTGTTCTACCAGTCCAGCGTCGAGTGCCTGCCCTTGTATGTTGATCTGGGGCTTGCCGCCATGAAGATCGGGGAGGAGGCGCGCGTGCCGCTGGCGAACTTCTCTTTGGAGGGCAGCATCCGCGCCGAGCTGCGCACGGCGCGCCGGCGCGGCGAGCGGGACCGCGCCACCTTCGAGGTGGTGCAACCCGCCGACGTGCCGCAGTTGCTGCCGGCGCTGCGGGCGATCTCGGCGTCGTGGCTGAAGGAAAAGGCCACCGCCGAGAAGGGATTCTCAGTCGGCTCGTTTTCCGAGCGCTACTTGCGCAATTTTCCCATCGCCGTGGTACGCCGCGACGGTGAGCCGGTGGCGTTCGCAAACCTGTGGCAATCGGCCGGCCGCGAGGAAGTCGCAGTGGACCTGATGCGCTTCGGGCCTGACGCGCCCCCCGGGGCCATGGACTTTCTGTTCGTGGAACTGATGCTGTGGGCCCGCCAGCAGGGGTTTGCCTGGTTCAGCCTGGGTGTGGCACCCCTCGCCGGCCTTGAGCGCCATCCGCTGGCGCCCGCCTGGCACCGCATCGGCAATTTCATCTTCCGCCACGGCGAACACTTCTATAACTTTGAGGGCCTGCGCCGCTACAAGACCAAATTCCATCCCACCTGGGAACCCAAGTACTTGGTGGCACCGGGGGGCGTGGGCCTGCCGCTGATCCTGGTGGATGTGTCGGTGCTGATCGCGGGGGGCATCAAGGAGCTCTTCGTCAAATAGCCGGCCGGCCGGCCGCGGCGTTACATAAGACCCCGGCTCAGATCCACGCTCCTGTCCCGGTACGGCAATTGGGTTAAGATTGCCCCGCCAAGGTCGCGCCACCAGATCCGATACTAACCAAGGCGCGCGAGGCACAGGACCATGTCCGCCTATATCGATGCCACGGGCCAGCTGATCTACGAGCAGGAACGCAATCTGGTACTGCAGTGCCCGCATTGCGACGTGACGGCTCACATCACCATCAGCGCCGTCCCGGATTTTGCACAACTGCAGCAGTACAAACCGCGCGCCGTGGGCGTCGTGGCCCGCTGCGATTCCTGTCACGCGCCGATCTTTCTGCGTTTCCCGGTGCGCATGTACCGCAGCAACCGCATCGAGCTGTCGGCGCAGTTCACCGAAATCGAACGGCCGCGCGAGAAGTTCACCTTCACCCACCTGCCGACGCAGATCGAGCAGCTGTTCCGCGAGTCGCTGCTGTGCTATTCCAGCGCTGCCTACAATGCCTTTGCCTCCATGTGCCGTCGTACCGCACGGGCCGCCTTCGCGGACCTGGGCGAGTCGGGCAAGCTGCGGGTGTTCGACCAGCTCAATGAGGTGCGCACCCTGGTCGGCATCGATCCGGAAACCTTCCAGCTGCTCAAGGCGGTGATTTTCGGCACCGCGTCGGACTCGAATCCGGAGCCTCCGGCACTGGACGCCAACAGCGCCGCGGTGGTGCTGGAGGTCATGAAGGATCTGCTGTACGAGGCCTATGTGCGTCGCGGGCGGCTGCAGCAGGCATTGCTGATGCGCAAATTCCTGGCCGAGGAAACCGCCGAAACGCTCATGCCACTGCGTGACGCCAGCCAGCGTCCGGCCTGACGCCCGCCACCTCAAGTTGCCCCTGCCTGAGCCGTTAAAGGGTTAACTCCCGCACGGATTGCCGTCACTCATGTCAGTCGCGTATCCCAACCCGTCCTGTACGCACCAGCTACGACAGGCCGCGGCCGATGCCGCACAGGCCGGCGCCGACGTCATGGTCGCGGTGCTGGATGGGGCCATTGTCGCGCTCGAGATGGGGCGCGCCTCGCTGATCGATGGCCAGTGGCAGCATGCGGCACGGCAAATTCTTGCCACCTGCCAGCTGCTGCAGGCCCTGCGCGACAATGTCGATGTTCTGGGCGGCGACCCGCTCGCCGCCAATCTCGCTGAGCTGTACGATTATGCAGGCCAGAAGGTGGGCCTGGCGGCCGCGGCCAAGTGCCGGGCGCCTCTGGATGAGGTCTGGCACCTGCTGAAGGAGGTGCGGGCCGCCTGGTTTGCGCTTCCCGCCGCGGCCCGCATGAAGGCCGCGCGCCCCGCAACGGCCCTGCAGGTCTGGAGCCCCGGCTCATGTTCGATGGTTCCGATACAGTAGTTCTCTACAACGAACTGGCCTACGAGGAAGTATTGCCCGTCGGCTGGGCACCGCTGGAGGGCAGCATGGACGCGGCGGTCGCTGCCAGTGTCACCGAACGCAATGTCCGCCTGTTGCAGGCGCTCGCGGCCATTGAGGACCATGGGGTGTCCGAGAAGCCCGATGAGTCGGCACCGGACCTGACCCGGCTGGACTTCAAAATCAACCTGCTGCTGGATCTGGTCGGCCAACTGGTGGTCGCCAACCGCCCGCGCCCGGCCGCAGTGGCGATCCGCTTCAACTCCCAGGGGGCCCTGTGGCACGCTACCGGCCCGCTGCCGCAGGCCGGTAGCCAGGGTGTGGCGGAAATTCACCTGCGCGACTTCCTTGCCGAACCGCTACGGCTGGTGGGCACGCTCACCCAGGTCAGCGCCGCGGGCGACGTGACGGTGCGCTTCGCACCGGTCGGGGAGCCGCTGGCGGATCTGCTGGAACGATTGATCTTCCGCCACCATCGTCGTCAGGTCGCCGGTATCCGCCAGCCGCGACGCGACTGATCGAATACGCTACGCTTGCGCCCGGCGCCCGGGCCACATCACGTTTGCTGCCTGGTCAAGTGTGAATGGAGTCACGGCTTGCGCGCGCCGCACCCTCACCTGGGCGGCCGGTTCTTTATATTGGCGGCCACGTATAGGGAGATTCGATGGCGGCGCCCGAAATGGCCGTTATCCCGGGACTACACCGGGAAGAGGCCCATGAACCACACCTGACACCGCGCGCAGAAGAGCGCGTTCGGGTACGGCTGCCGACCGGAACCTCCTTCGCCATCCGCGATGTGATCTCGCTGATCCGCCAGGTGGCCGAACACGATTCGACGGTCCTCATCCTCGGTGAATCGGGCACCGGCAAGGAAGTGGCCGCGCGCGCCGTCCACGATCTGTCCCCGCGCCGGCAACGCCCGTTCGTTGCGGTCAACTGCGGCGCCATTCCGGCGGAACTGCTGGAATCGGAGCTGTTTGGCCATGAAAAGGGCGCCTTCACCGGCGCCGTCGCAACCCGCAAGGGTCGCTTTGAAATCGCCGAGGGCGGCACCCTGTTCCTCGACGAAATCGGCGACATGAGCCCCACCATGCAGGTGAAGCTGCTGCGGGTCCTGCAGGAGCGCATCTTTGAACGCGTCGGCAACCACGTGCAGGTGCGCTGCAATGTGCGCATCATCGCCGCCACCCATCGCAATCTCGAGGACTCCATCGCGCACGGACTTTTTCGCGAGGACCTGTTCCACCGGCTGAACGTATTTCCCATCGAAATGCCGGCGCTGCGCAGCCGCATCGAGGATCTGCCGCTTTTGGTTCGCGATTTCATCGCGCACAACATGGCCGAAGGACGCGGCCAGGTGCAGCTCTCGCCGCTGTCGCTGGCGGCCCTGTCGCTGTATCGCTGGACCGGTAACGTCCGCGAACTCGCCAATCTCATCGAACGTCTTTCCATCGTCTGCGCCGGACGCGTCGCCCATGTCGGGGATCTGCCCGCCAAGTACCGTCCGTCCGACTGGACCGCGGTCACCGAACCGCCGCAGATCGCCGCCGCCGAGCAGCACTCGCATGTGCCCACGGCGCCGGAATTCCTCTTTGGCGAGGAAGGCGCCCCGGAACTGCTCAGTGCCGGCGCCCTGCTGGAACGCACCGCCGTTGATACCGGCAGCGCGGATGCTGCGACGCTGCCGGCCGCCGGCATCGACCTGCGCGCGCACCTGACACAGATTGAACGGCGCCTCATCGAGCAGGCGCTGGAACGCTCCGCCGGCACCGTCGCACATGCGGCGCGGCTGCTCGGCCTGCGACGCACGACGCTGGTCGAAAAGCTGCGCAAACTCGGGATGGTGGCGACGGAAGATTGACGGCGAGCGGCAGATTCATGCCGCCCCGTGTGAAGGCCATCACGCTTTAACGGCAAATCGCCGCCGGGCACGCCTCTTGCACCACTCCCTCCGCAACAGCATTCCTGTTCGGGGTTTGAATGGTCCAGGATTCCATCAATACGGTCCCAGTCAACGCGCGGCGCGCGCTCGAGCCGCAGCCGGTGGCCAGTGCCGCATCGTCGCAGCGCCTCTTGGAGCTGGCGCGACGCGTCGCAGCCAGCGACTGCACCGTGCTGATCGTGGGCGAGTCCGGCACCGGCAAGGAAGTGCTCGCGCGCTTCATCCACCGTTTCTCGGCGCGCAGTGCCGGACCGTTCGTCGCAGTCAACTGCGCGGCAATTCCCGAGAACATGCTCGAGGCCATTTTATTCGGCTACGAGCGCGGCGCCTTCACCGGCGCGCACAGCACCCATCCGGGAAAGTTTGAACAGGCGCAGGGCGGCACCCTGCTGCTGGATGAAATCACCGAAATGCCGCTGAGCCTGCAGGCCAAGCTGCTGCGTGTATTGCAGGAGCGCGAAGTCGAACGACTCGGCGGACGCACCCCGATTGCGCTGGAGTTGCGGGTGCTGGCCACCACCAACCGTCGTCTGCGCGAGGAAGTCGCCGCGGGGCGCTTTCGCGAAGACCTCTACTACCGTCTCAATGTTTTTCCCTTGGGACTCGCGCCCCTGCGTCAGCGTCGCGACGATATCCTGCCGCTGGCCATGCAGCTGCTGGGACTGCGCTCGCGCGTGGGCGAGCCGATTCCGGCGCTCAGCGCCGATGCCGCACAGCTGCTGCTCACCTATCAGTGGCCGGGCAATGTGCGCGAACTCGACAACCTGCTGCAGCGCGCCCTGATCCTGGTCAGCGGCCCGGTCATCGGCCGGGAACACATTCAGTTTGAACCTGCGCCGGACGTGCCGGTGAGCCCGCCACCACCCGTACCGCCCGCACCGCCCGAGCCCGCCAGTGTCGCAGCCGACGCCCAACCCGCCAAAGCCGAAGCCGCCAGCGACGAGGCCCGCGGCTCGCTCGCCGATTCGCTCGACCAGACCGAACGCAATGTGCTGCTGGATGCCCTGCGGGACGGCAGCAGCACCCGCCGCGAGATCGCCGAACGTCTCGGAATCTCGCCGCGAACGCTGCGTTACAAGCTCGCCCGGCTGCGCGCCGCGGGCATCGATGTTCCTGCAGTTTGAGAAGCGGAGCCCCCATGAGCCAGATACAGATCGACCAGGTCCTGTCCCAGATCCGCAGCCTCGCGGCCCAGACGCAATCCCCGGCCATCAGGCCCGCCGCCCTGGTCAGTGATGCAGCCGCGGCATCCGGCACCGGCGCGGTCTCCGGCAGCAGCTTCGCGACGCTGCTGAAGAGCGGCCTGGAGCAGGTCAACCAGACTGAACTGCGCGCCAACGATCTGGCCGACAAGTTCGAGCGTGGCGTGCCAGGCGTGGACCTGCCCACCGTCATGCTCGAGGCCAACAAGGCCAACCTGTCCTTTCAGGCGGTCAACCAGGTGCGCAACCGGTTGATCAGCGCCTACACCGACATCATGAACATGCAGCTGTAACCACTTAACTGATTTGCGATCCATGACCATCAATTCCAAGAATTCCCGGAGCTCACTGTGAGTACGGCGACGACTGCCGAAGTGGTTTACCCGCGCTGGACCCAGGGTCTGCGCCCCATCCTGCTGCTGGTCGGCATCGCCGCGGCCGTCGCCGCCGGCGTCACCGTGGTGCTGTGGTCGCGCGGCCCCAACTACAGCATGCTGTATGCGAACCTCGCCACCGAGGACCAGGCGCAGATCACCCAGGCGCTGGATGCGGCCACCATCCCCTACCGGCTCGAGCCCGGCTCCAACGCCATCATGGTGCCCAGCGAGCGCTTGAGCGAAGCGCGCCTGAAGCTCGCAGGCCAGGGACTGCCGGACAACGACAATGGCTTCTCCATGATGACCAAGGACCCGGGCCTTGGCGTCAGTCAGTTCGTGGAAAACGCGCGCTACCAGCACGCCATGGAGACCGAGCTTGCCCATACCATCGCAAGCCTGCGGCCCGTGGATGGCGCGCGCGTGCATCTGGCAGTGCCGCGCCAGTCGGCTTTCGTGCGCGATCAGCGCGATGGCAGCGCCTCGGTATTCGTGCAGTTGAAGGCGGGTCGGCGGCTCGAACAGGAGCAGGTCCAGGCAATCGTCAACCTGGTCGCCTCCAGCGTTCCGGACCTGCACGCCAACCAGGTCACGGTGATCGACCAGCAGGGACACTTGTTGACGACGCCGCAGGGCAGCGATGACTCATCACTGCGCGAGGAACGCCTGCAGGTCACGCAGCGGCTGGAAGATGACTACGAGCAGCGTATCGAAGCCATCGTCACGCCGATCGTCGGTATCGGGCGGGTGCGCGCCCAGGTGGTGGCGCAGGTGGACACCTCCACCACCGAACAGGCCACCGAGGACTACAAGCCCGGCAGCCAGATCGTGCGCAGCGAACAGGAATCCCAGTCCAGCAGCCGCGACGCTTCCCAAGGCGGCGGCGTGCCGGGTGCGCTCACCAACCAGCCGCCCCCGAGCGGTGTCGCCCAGCCTCCGCCGCCGAACAAGCCGGCGGCTGCCGCAACCCCGGCGGCTCCCGGCCAGGCGCAGAACGCGGCCGGCGCGCAGGCGCTCGCGAGTGAGAGCAGCGGACCTGACAGTCTTTCTTCGCAGAGTACCAAGAACTACGAGATCGGCCGCACCGTCGCCTACACGCGCCAGCCGGCCGGGCAGCTCAAGCGCCTCACCGTCGCGGTGGTCGTGGATGACATGCCGGTCATCGGCAAGGACGGCAAGCCCGCCAAGGGCCGGCCACTGACCGATGCTGAACTGGCGCACATCACCACCCTGGTGAAGGACGCCGTCGGCTTTGACCAATCGCGTGGCGACAGCGTCAATGTGGTCAACGCCTCGTTCCGCACCGAAGCCGCGCCGCCGGAAACCGAACTGGAGAAGGTCCCATTGTGGGAGACGCCGCTGTTCCGCGACATGGCCAAGCTGGCTGCCGGCGTAGTGGTGCTCTTGGTGCTGGCGCTCGCCGTGCTGCGGCCGATGATCAAGGCCCTGATGCCCTCGGCGCAAAGCCGCGGACTGCTCGGTGGGCCGAATAACGTTGCCATCGGCGGTGGTGGCGCAGCGCCCGGCTATTCCGGCGGCATGCCCCAACACGGCCAGGCCGGTGAGGCCGCAGGCGCCGCCGGTGGCGGCTACGTCCCGCCCGCCGCTCCGGCCGTGCCCTATGACCAGCAGATCACCAACGCACGCGCGCTCGTGAACCAGGACCCGAAGCGCGTCGCGCAGGTGGTTCGCAACTGGGTGTCGGTCGATGAGTGACGCGCCGGCCGCTGACAAGGAACGCAACGGCACCGAGCGTGCCGCGATCCTGCTGCTGACCCTCGGTGAGCACGAAGCCGCCCAGGTGCTCAAGCACATGGGCGCCCGTGAAGTTCAGAAAATTGGCGCCGCCATGGCCCAGCTGCAGAACGTGTCGCGGGAGGAAGTCAGCGGCGTGTTGTCGGCTTTTTCCGATGGCGTGGGCCGCCAGACCTCGGTGGGTGTCGGCGTCGATGAGTTCCTGCGCAACGTCATGACCAATGCGTTGGGCGAGGAAAAAGCCGCCAACGTCATCGAACGCATCAACGTCGGGCTGCCCAACAAGGGGCTGGAAACCCTGAAGTGGATGGACTCACGCAGTGTCGCCGAAGTCATCCACAACGAGCATCCGCAGATCATCGCCATCGTGCTGGCCTACCTGGAACCGGACATGGCAGCCGATGTCATGCGGCAGTTGCCGACCAGTCTGCACGCGGACGTGATGATGCGCATCGCCACCCTGGATGGCGTGCAGCCGGCCGCGCTCTCCGAACTCGACGAGGTCATCGAGAAAAGCTTCGCCAGCACCTCCAGCCGCACCTCCGAACTCGGCGGTGAACAGGCCGCCGCCAATATCATCAATGCGCTGGAGCCTGCCATCGAGTCCAGCGTCATGGAACACATCACCAACGTCGATTCGGCACTCGGCGCCCGTATTCAGGATCTGGTGTTCGTGTTCGACAACCTGATCGATGTCGATGACCGCGGTCTGCAGGAAATCCTGCGCCAGGTCCAGGGCGATCAGCTGCTGCTGGCGCTGAAGGGCTGCGACGAGCCCCTCAAGCAGAAGATCTTCAAGAACATGTCACAGCGCGCTGCCGAGATGCTGCGCGACGACCTGGAAGCGAAGGGGCCGGTGCGTCTCGCCTACGTGGAGGCCGCGCAGAAGGAAATCCTGGCCGTCGCCCGCAAGCTGGCCGAGGAAGGCACCATCGCGCTGGGCGGCAAGGGAGAGGCGTTTGTCTGAGCGCAACCGCCCCCAGGCCACGGTGGCCGAGCGCTGGTCCCTGCCCGCCGTCGATGGTCCGATCGTCGGCGTGCGGCGCGATCCGCGCGCCCGCGACGCCGAGGTCGCGCGCGCCGGGGAAGCTGCGCGCAAGGCGGAGATGGACCGTGGTTATCAAGCCGGCCTCACTGCCGGCCATGCCGAACTGAAAAGCCAGACCGACGCGCTCGCCGCCCGGGTGGCGCGCATGGACGAGATTCTGAACCGGTTGTGCCGACCCCTGACCGAGCTGGAAGGCGAGGTCGAGGAGCAACTGGTGCTGCTGGCGCTGGCGGTGGGCAAGCAGCTGGCGCGGCGCGAACTGAAGGCCGACCCCGGACAGATCACAGCGCTGATCCGCGACGCGGTGGGCAGATTGCCGGCTGCGGCGCGCGAAGTGCGGGTGCACCTGCATCCGGAGGATGCGGCCGCGGTCGCCGAACGGCTCGCGAGTGCCGGCCAGGAACGCGCCTGGAGCGTGGTGGAGGACCCGACCCTGGCCCGGGGCGGCGTGCTGGTGCGCTCGGAGAATTCGCAGATCGACGCGCGGCTTGAGAGTCGCGTCAACGCCATGATCAGCAGCATGCTGGGCGAGGAACGGGCAAGCGCCCGCATCGCCGCCGGGACTGCCGCTGATGCCGGCGAGGCAGCCCCGCCATGAACGCAGAGCAGGCGGCTAGCAGCGCGCGACTGCGCGACTCATTGACCCGCTGCGTGCGGCAGGTCGAGCGCCTGCCGCCGGCACCGGTGGAGGGCAGCCTCACGCGCATGGTGGGTCTGGCGCTGGAAGCGGTGGGCTGTCAGGCCGCGATCGGCGACAGCTGTGATGTCACGACCACGGACGGCGCCACCATCGAGGCGGAAGTGGTGGGCTTCTCCGGCGAGCGGCTGTACCTGATGCCGACCGGCGATCCCCACGGTCTGGGCCCGCATGCGCGGGTCGTGCCACGGCAGCGCGCCGGCACCGTGGCCGTGGGCCCACAGCTGCTGGGGCGCATCATCGACGGCGCGGCCCAGCCCTTGGACGGCCTGGGACCCCTGAATTGCGAGGAGACGGTCCGCCTCACCGGCGTGCCCATGAATCCCTTGGGACGACAGCCCATCTCGCAGTCCCTGGACGTGGGCGTGCGCACCATCAACAGCCTGCTGACGGTCGGCCGCGGACAGCGCATTGGCCTCTTCGCCGGCAGCGGCGTGGGCAAGAGCGTGCTGCTGGGCATGATGTCCCGCTACACCAGCGCCGATGTCATCGTCGTGGGCCTGATCGGCGAGCGCGGCCGCGAAGTGAAGGAATTCGTCGACCGCATACTCGGACCCCAGGACCGCGAACGTGCGGTGGTGGTGGCGGCCCCTGCCGACACCCCGCCGCTGATGCGCCTGCACGGCGCGTGGCTCGCGACCGCCGTCGCGGAGTACTTCCGCGACCGCGGCAAGAGCGTGCTCTTGATCATGGACTCACTGACGCGCTTCGCGCAGGCGCAGCGCGAGATCGGACTCGCCATCGGTGAGTCGCCCGCGACCAAGGGCTACCCGCCCTCGGTGTTCGCGCGCCTGCCGCAGCTGGTTGAGCGCGCCGGCAACGGCATGCAGGGCAGTGGCTCGATCACCGCCTTCTACACGGTGCTGGCCGAGGGTGATGACCAGAATGATCCGATCGTCGATGCGGCGCGTGCCATTCTCGACGGCCACATCGTGCTGTCACGGCGGATCGCCGAGGCCGGGCGCTACCCGGCCATCGATGTCGAAGCCTCGGTGAGTCGGGCCATGCACGAGATCATTCCGCCCGAGCACCAGGAGCTGGCACGGCGGTTCCGTCAGCAGGTGTCCACTTATGAACAGAACCGCGACCTGATTGCAATCGGTGCCTATCAGCGTGGCAGTGACCCACGGATCGATGCCGCCATCGCCATCTGGCCCAAGCTGGAGCGCTTCCTGCAGCAGGACATGCATACGCGGGTGGACTTCGCCGGCAGTATCGCGGCGCTGGAGAGCGTCATGGCAGAAGGCGCATGAGTCCCAAGCAACGCCTGCAGATGGTTCAACGCGTCACCGACGAAAAGGAGCGGCAGCACGCCCGGCGGTTGGCGCAAAGTCGCACCCGGGTCGCCCAGTGCGAAGCCAAACTCAAGGAACTGCAGGGCTACAAGGCGGGGTATGTCCGCGACTTCGACGCGCGCGCCGCGGCCGGTATGCGCGGCGCCAACATCCGCGAATTCCAGGCCTTCCTCGCCAAACTCGCCGAGGCGATTCGTCAGCAGGAAGAACTGCTGGAGAAGGCCAGGTGCGACAGCGAAACAGAGCGCAATCACTGGCAGGGCGCGGCACAGCGCTCGCAGATCATGGACAAGGTCGTGGAAAGTCACGCGACCAAGGAAACCAAGGCACGCGACCGGCGCGATCAGCGCGAATCCGATGACCGCGGCCAACGTGCGGCAAAAGGGAGGCTAGACTCGGGTGGCAATTGATACCAATGCGTTGACGCTGCGCAGTGCAGCGCCGGCGAACAGCAGTTTTCAGACTCCGGAAACGGTTCCGGGTTCGCAGAGCGGTGCACCCACAACTGCCGCCCAGGACAGCGGCAGCGATACCCCGGTCCAGGCAGGAGGCACGGCGCAGAAAACCGCCGGGCCTTCAGCGCAGACGCGCACCAACGCCCGCGCGACCCGAACGCCCAAGGCCAGCGGGGCCGCCGCCGCCGTACCCGCCACCGAGGCAGCCGATACCAGGACCGACTTCAGCAGCGTGATGGCCAACGCCTTGGGAGGCAGCGTCGCGATCACCGCCGCAGCCACCACCTCCGCCGCTCCCGCCGCGCCTGCCGCCGCAGCCACCAGCGACGCGGCTTCCAGCGCGATACCGCCCCAACCGTCTGCGGGAGCTGCGGCTGACGCCGTGGCATGGATGGCCCAGGTTCTGATGCCGCCAACGACCGCAGTGCAGCCCGCCACGTCGCCCGCCTCTTCGTCCGCTACCACGTCCAGTGCCGGTCAGACGACTACCAGCGCTGCTCTGATCGGCTCGGTGACCGCTGCGGCAACCGCAACGGCCGCCGCGACAATTCCGGCAGTTGCCGGCGCCGCGGCTGCGGCACTGCGCGCCCGCAGCGATGCATCCGAACTACCGCAGGCTCCGATCCCTCAGGTAGGTGCCACCACCGCCCCGGCTGCCGAGGCCGCCCAGGCCACCCCGGCCACGCTCGATGGCATCAACGCCATGGCCGATGTGCAGAAACTCATTTCCGGCCTGACCGCCGCGAATACCACCGCTACCGGTCCGGACAGCGACGAGGACGCCCCCAGTGCGCCCGCCACGCATGCCACCACCAGTGGCAGCGCGGATGGCACGCCGGGC
>DASZCK010000191.1:0-4340 GCA_035943195.1 Steroidobacteraceae bacterium | reverse complement strand
GTCGTTGCGCCGGACGCGCTTGGATGCAATAGCGATGCGTCAATCCTCCAAAGTTCGGCGACCGTGGCTGCTGAGTTCGACCTGCAGGCGTTCGAGGAACGTCTCCACAGACATCGCACCCAGATCCTTGCCGCCACGTGTACGCACTGCAAGCTGGTTTGCGGCGACTTCTTTATCGCCAACAACAATCAAGTATGGGACACGCTGGAGCGTGTGCTCGCGGATCTTAAGGCCGATCTTCTCGTTTCGCAAGTCAGCGATCGCCCGAACTCCATGTTTTCTAAGAGTTTCCGCAACCTGCGTGACATAATTCGCCTGGCGTTCGGTGATATTCAGCACCACCACCTGCTCCGGGGCCAGCCAGGTCGGAAGCTTTCCGGCATGGTGTTCGAGCAGGATGCCGATGAAGCGCTCCATGGAGCCGACGATGGCCCGGTGCAGCATGGCCGGCACGTGGCGCGCCGAATCGGCCCCCACATATTCGGCGCCGAGGCGCCCCGGCATCATGCAGTCGAGCTGGATCGTTCCCAGCTGCCAGGTGCGGCCGATGGCATCCCGAAAGTGATATTCGATTTTCGGCGCGTAAAAGGCCCCCTCGCCGGGTAGCTCCTGCCACTCCACGCCGGCCGCCGCCAGCGCGCTGCGCAGCATGCCTTCGCTCCAATCCCAGAATTCATCCGAACCGATGCGCTTGTCCGGCCGCAGCGCGATCTTGATCTGCAGATCCTTGAAGCCAAAATCGTCGTAGACCGCCAGGGCCTGGCGGTGGAAGGCGGTGACTTCCGACTCGATCTGAGCTTCGGTGCAGAAGATATGACCGTCGTCCTGCGTGAAGCCTCGCACGCGCAGGATGCCGTGCAGGCCGCCGGAAGGCTCATTGCGGTGACAGGCGCCGAACTCGCCATAGCGCAGCGGCAGATCGCGGTAACTGTGCAGGCCGTGATTATAGATCTGCACGTGGCCCGGGCAGTTCATCGGCTTCAGCGCATAGCTGCGCTTCTCCGATTCGGTGAAGAACATGTTGTCCTGGTAGTTGTCCCAGTGTCCGGACTTCTTCCACAGCGACACATCGAGCACCTGCGGGGCCCGCACTTCCTGGTAGCCCGAAGCCTTGTAGACGCCGCGCATGTACTGCTCGACGGCCTGCCAGATGGCCCAGCCCTTGGGATGCCAGAACACCAGGCCCGGACCCTCCTCCTGGGTATGGAACAGGTCGAGTTCGCGGCCGATCCGCCGGTGGTCGCGCTTCTCGGCCTCCTCGAGACGCTTGAGGTAGTCATCCAGCTGCTTGCGGTCGGCCCACGCTGTGCCGTAGATCCGCTGCAGCATCTCGTTCTTCGAATCCCCGCGCCAGTAGGCGCCCGCCACCTTGGTGAGCCTGAAGGCGGTGAGCTTGCCGGTGGAGGGCACATGCGGGCCACGGCACAGATCCACCCAGTCGCCCTGGCCATAGAGCGAGATGGCCTCGCCCGCCGGAATGCTGGCGATGATCTCGGCCTTGTAGTGCTCGCCCAGGCCCTTGAAATACTCCACCGCCGCATCCCGGTCCATGACCCGGCGCGTGACCTTTTCATCCGCCTGCGCCAGCTGCGTCATGCGCGCTTCGATGGCGGTCAGATCCTCGGTGGTGAAGGGGCGCTTGTAGGCGAAGTCGTAGAAGAAACCGTCTTCGATGACCGGCCCGATGGTGACCTGCGCCTCGGGAAACAGCTGCTTGACCGCCTGGGCCAAAAGATGCGCCGTGGAGTGCCGAATCACTTCCAGGCCCGCCGGGTCCTTGGCCGTGACGATCGCCAGCTTCACATCCTTGTCGATGGTGAAGGAGGTATCCACGAGTTTGTCATCGACACGGCCCGCCAGGGCGGCTTTGCGCAACCCCGGTCCGATACTCGCCGCCACCTCGTCCACCGTCACCGGGGATGCGAACTGGCGCTGACTGCCATCCGGCAATGTCACGACAGGCATGATGATCCAACTGTTCCAAGAAAAAGGGCGCCCGACTGCCGGCGCCCTGCTTCGATTCTGGTAGGCGCGAGTGGGATCGAACCACCGACCACCACCATGTCAAGGTGATGCTCTACCACTGAGCTACGCGCCTGCAACCCCGGTTCCAACCGGGGACGGGCACGATACCGAAGCCGGCTGGGGGAGGCAAGCGAACTGCCCTGCTTCCAAATACTTACAGCGGATTCAGCCCGCCAGTCCCAGCTCGATCTGCTTGAGCTTCTCGATCTGATCGCGAAGGGCGGCGGCCTCCTCGAACTCCAACTCCCGAGCCTTGGCGAACATCCGGCTCTCCAGGGCCTTGATCTGGCGCACGATCGCGGCCGGCTCCAGGCTGGTCGGCGAGGTCGCCGCGACGTCCTGTGCCCGCTCCTTGCCACGGCGCTTGCCGGTGGGCTGCGGCGCCGCCGCACGCGCCCCTTCCATGATGTCCATGACGCCCTTGACGATGCCACGCGGTGTGATGCCGTGCAGGGCGTTGAACTCAATCTGTTTATTACGGCGCCGCTCGGTCTCATCCAAGGCCCGCTGCATGGAACCGGTCACCCGGTCCGCGTACAGGATGGCCCGCCCATGGAGGTTGCGGGCGGCGCGGCCGATGGTCTGAATGAGCGAGTTGTCCGAGCGCAGGAAGCCTTCCTTGTCCGCATCCAGGATGGCGACCAGGGAGACCTCCGGCATGTCCAGGCCCTCGCGCAGCAGATTGATGCCCACCAGCACATCGAACCGGCCAAGCCTGAGGTCACGGATGATTTCCGTGCGCTCCACCGTCTCGACATCCGAGTGGAGGTAGCGCACCCGCACGTCATGGTCATGCAGATAGTCGGTGAGATCCTCGGCCATGCGCTTGGTGAGCACGGTAATCAGCACCCGCTCGTTGCGGGCCACCCGCAGATTGATTTCCGAGAGCACATCGTCCACCTGAGTTCGCACCGGCCGCACCTCGACCTGCGGGTCCACCAGGCCCGTGGGCCGCACCACCTGCTCCACCACCTGCGCGGAATGCGACTTTTCATACGAGCCTGGAGTCGCCGACACGAAGATCATCTGCGGGGCGATCTGTTCCCACTCCTCGAACTTCAACGGTCGGTTGTCCAGCGCCGAGGGCAGGCGGAAGCCGTACTCCACCAGGGTCTCCTTGCGCGATCGATCGCCCTTGTACATGGCCCCCAGCTGCGGGATGGTCTGGTGGCTTTCATCGATGATGAGCAGAGCGTCGCGCGGCAGGTAATCGTACAGGCAAGGCGGCGGTTCGCCCGGCTCACGCCCCGAGAGGTAGCGCGAGTAGTTCTCGATACCGGCGCAGTAGCCCACCTCCTGCATCATCTCCATGTCGAACATGGTGCGCTGCTCGAGCCGCTGCGCCTCCAGGAGCTTGCTGGCCTCGCGCAACTGGGCCAGGCGCTCCCGCAGATCCTCGCGGATCTGATCCACCGCACCGATCAGCCGCTCACGCGGTGTCACATAATGTGTGCCAGGGTAGATGGTGTAGCGCGGCAGCTTGCGTATCACCTGACCTGTGAGCGGATCGAAAAGCGAAATGGAATCAATGGTGTCGTCGAAGAGCTCGATGCGCACCGCCTCGCGACTGGACTCCGCCGGGAAGACATCCACGACATCTCCGCGGACGCGATAGGTGCCCTGCGTGAGGTCGAGCTCGTTGCGCGTGTACTGCATGTCCGCCAGGCGTCGCAGCAGCCGGCGCTGGTCCAGGCGATCCCCGCGCACGATGTGCAGCACCATGGAGAGGTACGCCTGCGGGTCTCCGAGGCCATATATGGCGGAGACGGTGGCGACAATAATGGAGTCGGAGCGCTCCAGCAGCGCCTTGGTGGCCGACAGGCGCATCTGCTCGATGTGTTCGTTGATCGAGGAGTCCTTCTCTATATATGTGTCCGTGGACGGCACATACGCTTCGGGCTGGTAATAGTCGTAATAGGAAACGAAGTACTCCACCGCATTGCCCGGAAAGTACTCACGAAATTCCCCGTACAACTGCGCAGCCAGAGTCTTGTTGTGCGCCAGCACCAGCGTCGGGCGCTGCAACTTGTCGATGACCTTGGCCACGGAAAAAGTTTTTCCGCTTCCCGTGACGCCGAGCAGCGTTTGGTGCGCCAGGCCACTCGTTAGTCCGTCGCACAGTTTCGCGATGGCCTCGGGTTGGTCGCCGGCCGGTTCGTAGTCAGATTGCAGTTTGAACGGCAAGCGTTCCATCGAAATTCCCGATCTGCCTCTCAAGTGTCGTGCGGCATTGGTGGCCGCGGACGCAATCCCGTAATATACGTGTGCCCATCACCTCCCGCGACGCCCTCAGGAATTCATGAGCCTACCAGTTT
>DASZCK010000190.1:0-7617 GCA_035943195.1 Steroidobacteraceae bacterium | reverse complement strand
CTTCTGGGGGGCCGCACCGAGTGCCGGCACCTTCGTTTTTTCCGCCCCGGAGGCTCGCGGCGACCGGATGAGCTGACCTGTGGTGGCCATTAATTCTCCAAAATACAATCTGTTGCAGCCTTAGACGAAACACCGGGCCGCCTTGGGAGACGGCCCGGTGCAACATAAAGGCGCTGTTTACGGTACGGCGAGTTTCGGCCGGACCGATAAAGGCCGGCGATTCTAGGTACCGACCTCTATCGTGTCAACCGGCGGCCCTCACCCGGCAGGGCTCGCTTCTTCCTCGGCGGCACCGCTTTCTTCCAGATCGGGCAGTCCGCCACCCACGTCCATGAAGCTGCGGTGGATGATGTTGCTGTCCTCGAGCTTGCGCCTGCGGTGGGCATGGGCCGCAAAGCCCGTGCCGGCCGGGATCAGGCGCCCGACGATGACGTTCTCCTTTAGCCCCCGCAGATCGTCCTTCAGGCCCCGCACCGCCGCTTCGGTCAGCACGCGGGTGGTCTCCTGGAAGGAGGCCGCCGAGATGAAGGATTCGGTGGCCAGGGAGGCCTTGGTGATGCCCAGCAGCACCGGCTGCAGCTTCGCAGGTGACTTGCCGTCCGCTTCCATGCGCTCATTGATGTCACGGGCCCGACCGCGGTCCAGCTGCTCACCGCGCAGCAGCGCGGTCTCGCGTGGGTCCAGGACCTCGGTCTTGCGCAGCATCTGGCGGATGATCACCTCGATGTGCTTGTCGTTGATCTTCACGCCCTGCAGCCGGTACACGTCCTGGATCTCGCGCACCAGGTAGTTGGCCAGGGCCTCGACGCCCTGCAGACGCAGGATGTCGTGCGGGTTCGGCTCACCGTCCGCGATCACCTCGCCACGCTCGACGGTTTCACCCTCGAACACGTTCAGCTGCCGCCACTTCGGGATCAGCTCCTCGTACTTGGTGCTGTCATCGGAGGTGATGATCAGGCGCCGCTTGCCCTTGGTCTCCTTGCCGAAACTCACGGTGCCGGAGACCTCGGCCAGGATGGCCGGATCCTTGGGCTTGCGGGCCTCGAACAGGTCCGCGACGCGCGGCAAACCGCCGGTGATGTCGCGGGTCTTGGAGGATTCCTGCGGGATGCGGGCGATGACATCGCCCACCGACATGCGGGCCCCATCCAGCAGCGAGATCAACGCGCCCGGGGGCAGCGTGTACACAGCCGGAATCTCGGTGTTCGCAAAGGTCATTTCCTTGCCCTTGGCGTTGACCAGCTTGATGGTCGGGCGCAGCTCCTTGCCGCCGCGCTGCTTGTTGTCCAGCACCACGGTGGAGGACAGGCCCGTGACCTCGTCCAGCTGCGTCGTCACCGTCAGACCGTCGACGAAATCCTGGAACTTCAGGAATCCGCCCACTTCGGTCACGACCGGATGGGTGTGCGGATCCCAGGTCGCCACGACCTGGCCGCCCGCGACCACATCGCCTTCCTTGACGCTGATCACGGCGCCGTAGGGGATCTTGTAGCGCTCGCGCTCGCGACCATAATCATCGACCACGCCGATCTCGCCCGAGCGGGACACCGCGACCAGGTGACCCTTCTCGTGCTGCACGGTCTTGATGTGATGGAAGCGGATGACGCCCTTGTTGCGCACGTCGACGCTGCTCGCCGCCGCGGCCCGCGAGGCCGCGCCACCGATGTGGAAGGTACGCATGGTCAGCTGCGTGCCCGGCTCACCGATGGATTGCGCCGCAATGACGCCCACGGCCTCGCCGATGCTGATGGTGCGGCCACGCGCCAGGTCACGTCCGTAGCAGTTCGCGCACACGCCATAGCGGGTGCGGCAGGTGATGGGCGAACGCACCATCAGCTGATCCACACCCTCGGCCTCGAGCTGGCGGACCAGCACCTCATCCAGCTGCGTGTTCTTCTCGATGAGCACTTCCTCGGTGCCCGGCTTCATCACCGACTCGGACAGCACCCGGCCGAGCACGCGCTCGCCCAGGGCCTCCACGACATCGCCGCCCTCCACCAGGGGTGCCATCGCCAGGCCCTGATCGGTGCCGCAGTCGGTCTCGGTGACCACCAGGTCCTGCGCCACATCGACCAGTCGGCGGGTCAGGTAGCCTGAGTTTGCGGTCTTCAACGCCGTATCGGCCAGACCCTTGCGGGCGCCGTGGGTGGAAATGAAGTACTGCAGAACGTTCAAGCCCTCGCGGAAGTTGGCGGTGATCGGCGTCTCGATGATCGAGCCATCGGGCTTGGCCATCAGGCCGCGCATGCCGGCCAGCTGACGGATCTGGGCCGCGCTGCCGCGGGCGCCGGAGTCGGCCATCATGAAGATCGAATTGAAGGACTTCTGGCGCTGCTTGACGCCCTTGAGGTCGGTCGCCTCCTCGGTGCCGAGCTTTTCCATCATGGCCTTGGCGACCTGGTCGTTCGCACGCGACCAGATGTCCACGACCTTGTTGTAGCGCTCGCCGTTGGTGACCAGACCCGAGGAGTACTGGTCCTGGATCTCCTTCACTTCCCGGTCGGCCGCGGCCACGAGCTTGGTCTTCTGCTCCGGGATGACGATGTCGTCGATGCCGAAGGAGACGCCCGAGCGGGTGGCGTAGGCGAAGCCCGTGTACATGAGCTGGTCGGCGAAGACCACGGTCTCCTTCAGGCCCAGCGCACGGTAGCAGGCATTGATGATTCCGGAGATCGCCTTCTTGGTCATGTCCTGGTTGACGAGGTCAAAGGACAGGCCCTTGGGCAGGATCTCCGACAGCAAGGCACGGCCCACGGTGGTCTGCACGTGGCGGACCCTCTGCACGATGACCTTGTCGGCGTTGAGCACGTGCTCCTTGAGCCGCACCCGCACGCGGGCCTGCAGGTGCACCTGCCGGCTCTCATAGGCGCGGTGCACTTCGTGCACGTCGGAGAAAGCCATGCTTTCGCCCTTGGCGCCCACGCGCTCGCGCGTCATGTAGTACAGGCCCAGCACCACGTCCTGCGAGGGAACGATGATCGGGTCGCCGTTGGCGGGCGAGAGAATGTTGTTCGACGACATCATCAGGGCGCGCGCCTCGAGCTGCGCCTCCAGCGACAGCGGCACGTGCACCGCCATCTGGTCGCCGTCGAAGTCCGCATTGAAGGCCGCGCACACCAGCGGGTGCAGCTGGATGGCCTTGCCTTCGATCAGCACCGGCTCGAAGGCCTGGATGCCTAAGCGATGCAGGGTCGGTGCGCGGTTCAGCAGCACCGGATGTTCGCGGATGACTTCCTCGAGGATGTCCCACACTTCCGGACCCTCACGCTCCACCAGGCGCTTGGCGGCCTTGATGGTCGAGGCTTCGCCACGCAGCTGCAGCTTCTGGAAGATGAAGGGCTTGAACAGCTCCAGTGCCATCTTCTTCGGCAGACCGCACTGGTGCAGGCGCAGGGTGGGTCCCACGACGATGACCGAACGGCCGGAGTAATCGACGCGCTTGCCCAGGAGGTTCTGGCGGAAGCGCCCCTGCTTGCCCTTGATCATGTCCGCCAGCGACTTCAGCGGACGCTTGTTCGAGCCGGTGATGGCGCGGCCGCGGCGGCCGTTGTCCAAGAGCGCATCCACTGCTTCCTGCAGCATGCGCTTCTCGTTGCGCACGATGATGTCCGGCGCATTCAGCTCCAGCAGCCGACGCAGACGGTTGTTGCGGTTGATGACGCGGCGGTACAGATCATTCAGATCCGAGGTCGCGAAGCGACCGCCATCCAGCGGCACCAGCGGCCGCAGGTCCGGCGGCAGCACCGGCAGGACGGTCATCACCATCCACTCAGGCTTGTTGCCGGACTCGATGAAGCTCTCGACCAGCTTCAGGCGCTTGGAGAGGCGCTTGAGCTTGGTCTCCGAGGAGGTGGCGGCCATCTCCTCGCGGACCTTGACCATCTCGGCCGCCAGGTCGATCGATTTGAGCAGTTCGTACACGGCCTCGGCACCCATGCGGGCGTCGAACTCGTCGCCATGCTCCTCGATCGCCTCGAGGTACAGCTCATCGGTCAGCAGCTGACCGCGCTGCATCGGCGTCATCCCGGGCTCGATGACCACGAAAGCCTCGAAGTACAGCACCCGCTCGATCTCGCGCAGCGTCATGTCCAGCATCAGACCGATGCGTGACGGCAACGACTTGAGGAACCAGATGTGCGCGGTGGGGCTGGCGAGCTCGATGTGACCCATGCGCTCGCGGCGCACCTTCGACTGGGTGACCTCGACGCCGCACTTCTCGCACACCACGCCGCGGTGCTTCAGGCGCTTGTACTTGCCGCACAGGCACTCGTAGTCCTTCACCGGTCCGAAGATCTTGGCGCAGAACAGGCCATCCCGCTCGGGCTTGAAGGTGCGGTAGTTGATGGTCTCCGGCTTCTTGACCTCGCCGTACGACCAGGCACGGATCATCTCCGGGGATGCCAGCCCGATCTTGATCGAATCGAAATGTTCGACCGGAGCGTGCTGCTTGAAGAGCTTAAGTAGATCTCTCATATGTGCTTCCCTCAATCCTGCTCGAGCTCGATGTTGATACCGAGCGAACGGATTTCTTTGACGAGGACGTTGAAGGATTCCGGCATTCCGGCATCCATCTGGTGATGGCCGTCGACGATGTTCTTGTACATCTTGGTGCGGCCGTTCACGTCATCCGACTTGACGGTGAGCATTTCCTGCAGCGTGTACGAGGCGCCGTAGGCCTCGAGCGCCCACACTTCCATCTCACCGAAGCGCTGGCCGCCGAACTGTGCCTTGCCGCCCAGCGGCTGCTGGGTGACCAGGGAGTACGGTCCGGTCGAACGCGCATGCATCTTGTCGTCGACCAGATGGTTCAGCTTCAGCATGTACATGTAGCCCACCGTGACGTGACGCTCGAAGCGCTCGCCGGTGCGGCCATCGAACAGGTACGTCTGGCCGCTGGTCGGCAGGTCCGCCAGTGCCAGCAGGTGCTTGATCTCCTCCTCGCTGGCACCGTCGAACACCGGGGTGGCCATCGGCACGCCGTGCGAGAGGTTCTTGGCGAGCTCCACGATCTCGTGATCGTTGAGTTCGTCGGTGCGCTCCTTCTGGCCACCGGTCTCGTTGTAGACCTGCTTGATGAAGCCACGCAGCTCGCCGATGGCGGCCTGCGCCTCGAGCATGCGCCCGATCTTCAGGCCCACGCCCTTGGCCGCCCAGCCCAGGTGCGTCTCCAGCACCTGTCCGACGTTCATGCGCGAGGGTACGCCCAGTGGATTGAGAACGATGTCGACCGGGGTGCCATCGGCGGCGAACGGCATGTCCTCCACCGGCACGATGCTGGAGATGACGCCCTTGTTGCCATGACGGCCGGCCATCTTGTCGCCGGGCTGCACGCGCCGCTTCACGGCCAGGTACACCTTGACCATCTTCAGCACGCCGGGGGCGAGGTCATCGCCCGCGGTGATCTTCGCGCGCTTGTCGTCCAGGCGCTTCTCGAAGGCCTTGCGCTGCAGCTTCAGGCGCTCGGAGGTGGCCTCCAGGTGCGCATTGGCCTCTTCTTCCTCGGCGCGGATCTCGAACCACTCCTCGCGCGGCACCTCATCCAGGTACTCGGCGTTGATCTTCGATCCGGGCTTGAGCTTGCGGGGTCCGCCCGCGGCGGTCTTGCCCACCAGCATTTCGCGCATGCGCTGATACAGATCGTCCTCGAGGATGCGCAGCTGGTCGGCGAAGTCCTTGCGGACGCGCTCGACTTCGGCCTTCTCGATGGACAGGGCGCGCGAGTCCTTGTCGACCCCATCGCGGGTGAAGACGCGCACGTCGATCACCGTCCCGTCCATGCCCGGCGGCACGCGCAGGGACGTGTCCTTCACGTCGGAGGCCTTCTCGCCGAAGATCGCCCGCAGCAGCTTCTCTTCGGGGGTCAGCTGGGTCTCGCCCTTCGGGGTCACCTTGCCGACCAGGATGTCGCCGGCCTTGACCTCGGCGCCGATGAAGGCGATACCCGCCTCATCGAGCTTCGCCAGCGCGGTGTCGCCCACGTTGGGAATATCGGCGGTGATCTCCTCGGGGCCGAGCTTGGTATCGCGGGCCACGCAGGTCAGCTCCTCGATATGGATCGTCGTGAAACGATCCTCCTGCACCACGCGCTCGGAGATGAGGATCGAGTCCTCGAAGTTGTAGCCGTTCCAGGGCATGAACGCGACCAGCATGTTCTGGCCCAGCGCGAGCTCGCCGAGGTGGGTGGACGGGCCATCGGCCAGCACGTCGCCACGGGCAATATGATCGCCGGCATTCACCAGCGGGCGCTGATTGATGCAGGTGTTCTGGTTGGAACGGGTGTACTTGGTCAGGTTGTAGATGTCCACGCCGGGCTCACCGGCGGTGGTCTCGGCGTCATTGACCCGCACCACGATGCGCGAGGCGTCGACCGAGTCCACCGTGCCGCCGCGGCGCGCGACCACGGTGACTCCGGAGTCGATGGCGACCGGGCGCTCCATGCCGGTACCCACCAGCGGGGTCTGGGCTCGCAGGGTCGGCACTGCCTGGCGCTGCATGTTCGAACCCATGAGGGCGCGGTTCGCGTCGTCGTGCTCCAGGAACGGAATCAGGGAAGCGGCCACCGACACGATCTGCTTGGGGCTCACGTCCATGTAGTTGATGCGCGCCGAGGGCATCAGCGTGAACTCGTTCTGGAAGCGGCAGGACACCAGCTCATCGGCCAGGTCGCCCTTGGGCCCCATGCGGGCATTGGCCTGGGCGATCGCGAACTCACCTTCCTCGATGGCCGACAGGAAGTCGATATCGGAGGTGACGCGGCCGTTCTCCACGCGCCGGTACGGGGTCTCGAGGAACCCGTACTGGTTGGTGCGCGCATACACCGACAGCGAATTGATCAGACCGATGTTCGGGCCTTCAGGCGTTTCGATCGGGCACACGCGACCATAGTGGGTCGGATGCACGTCGCGGACTTCGAACCCGGCGCGCTCGCGCGTGAGACCGCCTGGTCCAAGTGCCGAGACGCGGCGCTTGTGGGTGACCTCGGACAAGGGATTGTTCTGGTCCATGAACTGCGACAGCTGCGAGGAGCCGAAGAACTCCTTCACCGCCGCCGCCACCGGCTTGGCGTTGATCATCTCCTGGGGCATCAGCGGCTCGCTCTCCGCGATCGTCAGGCGCTCCTTGACGGCGCGCTCGACGCGCACCAGGCCGACGCGGAAGGCGTTCTCCGCCATCTCGCCGACGCTTCTGACGCGGCGGTTGCCCAGGTGATCGATGTCATCGACCGTGCCATTGCCGTTTCTGATGTCGATCAGGACCTTCAGCACATCAAGCACGTCGTCCCGCGACAGCACGCCGGAGCCGATGGACTCGTCGCGCTTCACGCGCCGGTTGAACTTCATGCGGCCCACGGCCGACAGGTCGTAGCGCTCGCCGTTGAAGAACAGGTTGTTGAACAGATTCTCGGCCGCATCCTTGGTGGGCGGCTCGCCGGGACGCATCATGCGGTAGATCTCCACCAGCGCCTCAAGACGCGTCTTGGTGGGATCGATGCGCAGGGTGTCGGAGATGAACGAGCCGCGATCCAGATCGTTCACGTACAGCGTGTTGATCTCGGTGATGTTCGACTCGATCAGCTTCTCGACGCTGGTGGCGGTGAGGACCTCGTTGGCCTTGGCC
>DASZCK010000189.1:0-6537 GCA_035943195.1 Steroidobacteraceae bacterium | reverse complement strand
CGCAGCTTGGCGATGTCGAAGTCATCGCGGCCAATGCCACAGCCCAGGGCGGTGATCAGCGTGCCGACTTCTGCGGATCCGAGCATCTTGTCGAAGCGCGCCTTCTCGACGTTGAGGATCTTGCCCTTCAGGGGCAGGATGGCCTGGGTGCGCCGATCGCGGCCCTGCTTGGCGGAGCCGCCGGCCGAGTCACCCTCGACGATGAAGATCTCCGACAGTGCCGGATCCTTCTCCTGGCAGTCGGCAAGTTTTCCGGGCAGGCCCGCGATGTCCAGCGCGCCCTTGCGTCGGGTCATCTCGCGCGCCTTGCGCGCCGCTTCGCGCGCACGCGCCGCCTCGATGATCTTGTTGACGATCATCCGGGCTTCGCTCGGATGCTCCAGCAGGAACTCACCGAGCTTCTGGTTCAGGGCCGATTCCACGATACCCTTCACTTCGCTCGAGACCAGCTTGTCCTTGGTCTGCGAGGAGAACTTCGGATCCGGGAGCTTCACCGACAGAATGGCCGTGAGACCCTCGCGCGAATCATCGCCGGTGGTGTCGAGCTTGTCCTTCTTCGCCGAGAGTTCCTTCTCGATGTAATCATTCAGCGTGCGCGTGAGCGCGCTGCGAAAGCCGGCGAGATGCGTGCCACCATCCTTTTGCGGAATGTTGTTCGTGTAGCAATACATGCTCTCCTGGTAGGAGTCGTTCCACTGTATGGCGACCTCGACGCTGACCGGACCATCCTGATTGCGGAACCAGACCACCGAATCGTGAACGGGCGTGCGGGTTCGATTCAGGTATTTCACGAAGGCCTGCAGGCCACCCTCGTGCTGGAAGACTTCCGACTTCGTCTCGCGCTCGTCGTTGAACTCGATGCGCACACCGGAGTTCAGGAATGACAGCTCGCGCAGACGCTTGGCGAGAATGTCGAAATGGAACTGGATGTTGGTGAAGATCTGCGCGCTGGGCTTGAAGCGGATGGTGGTGCCACGCTCCGTGGTCGGCCCGATCACTCGCATCGGTGCCTTGGGTTCACCCAGGTGATACTCCTGCTGATGCATCTTGCCGTCGCGACACACCGTCAGCAGCAGGTAGTCGGACAAGGCGTTGACGACTGACACGCCGACGCCGTGCAGACCGCCGGAGACCTTGTACGACGTGTCATCGAATTTTCCGCCGGAGTGCAGCACGGTCATAATGACCTCGGCTGCCGATACGCCCTCCTCCGGGTGGATATCCACCGGAATCCCGCGCCCATTGTCGGAGACCGTGACGCTTTCGTCGGCGTGGATGGTCACCAGCACCCGGTCGCAGTAGCCGGCCAGTGCCTCGTCGATGGAGTTATCGACGACTTCGAAAACCATGTGATGCAGGCCGGTACCGTCGTCGGTATCGCCGATGTACATGCCCGGTCGCTTTCGGACGGCGTCGAGGCCCTTCAAGACTTTGATTTTGCTGGAATCGTAGACGTCGTTTTGCGACATGCGGGAGCTCGTTTGGATGACCCGGCATTATAGCCCTCCACCGCCTCCCGATGCATGGATAACTTTCAGCATAAGGCTTTGTTTGGCCTATGTTTTTCAGGGGCGCAGATGGGTGGTTTCAGAACCTCTCGCGGGGCGCTGGTCCCGCGTTTGGGGGTGACCCAAACCGAATTGTCAGGCGGTTTGGCACGAAGCGCCCATGATCAGCGGAGATAGATACCGATCGGGATATTTAGCCGACATGTTCGCGGGCCTTTTAAACTTAGGTCAGCTGGTGCTCGAAACCGGTCGGGCTACCCTTCCCGCACGCGCCCTTGTTCCACGTGGAACATCCGGTCGGGGCGACCAAAGGGCTGCCCGTCAGCAGTCAGCGAGGTAAGGACCAGCTGGCAGCGAAGGGGCGCAACTTCGGAAATGAAAAGACTGAGCCGTTCCGGGTCGAGCTCTGCGGCGGGATCGTCCAATAACAGCACCGGCGGTTCGGGCAACAGCGGGCTCAGCAACCGCAGCTGGGCCAGGATCATCGCCACCGCGACGAGCTTCTGTTGCCCCCGGGACAACGTGTCCCGAGCCAGCTTGCCATTGAGTTTCAGCAGAACATCACCTCGGTGCGGGCCGACCTGCGTACTACCGCGGGCCAGGTCACGCTCGCGAGAGGTCTGAAGCGCGGTGGCCAGACTGCTGTCACGAGCCCAACCTTGGAAGTAAGCGAGCTCCAGCTTCAACCCCGACAGGGTGAGGACGGTCTCCTGCCAGTGGGGTTGGAGGGCATCGAGCATGTGCCGCCGGGCCTGGGCCAGGCGTTCCCCCAGTTGAGCAAGCTCGATGTCCCACGCCGCCAGCTGCGGGCTTGCTGCTGACCCACTCGCCAGCAGCTGTTTCAAGGCGGCGTTGCGCTGCTTGAGGGTCCGGGTGTAGCTGGCCCAGACCTCCACAAAGCCATGTTCCACGTGGAACGTCGCCCAGTCCATCCAACGCCGACGGCGGAAGGCGCTGTCTTCGACCAGTTTGTGAACGCCGGGGTCAATCACCTGGACGGGCAGGAGCTCCGATAGATTCGCCAGCGTCTGGGTGAACTCCCCCTGAATCTTGGCGACCGTTGGCTCCCCGCGGCTTACCTGAATGCCCAGCGCCGTGGGAACGGCGGTATTTTCGGGGAGGGTCCGGCCGAACACCACCAAGCGCGACTCGCCATGGGTGATCAACCGTTCGGAGTTTCGGGTGCGAAAGGAGCGGCCGCGGCCGAGCAGGAAAATCGCCTCGAGCAGGGAGGTCTTGCCGGAACCGTTGGCGCCCACGATCAGATTTCGCCCAGGGTGCAGATCAAGATCGACCTGGTGCAGGCAGCGTAGATTCTGAATCGATAGCTGGCCCAGGCTCATCGTAAATGTTCCACGTGGAACATGGGCCTCGGCGGCTACAGCCGCATGGGCATCACGACGTACTTGGTGTCGGTGGACTCAGGCAGGCGAACGAGGCAACTGCTGTTGGCATCGGATAGACCGATCTCGACGGTCTGGCCGTCCAGGGCGCCCAGGGCGTCCAACAGATAATTCACATTGAAACCAATCTCCAGATCCTCCCCCTCGTAACGGACCTCGACCTGATCCTCTGCCTCTTCCTGCTCGGGGTTGTGGGCCTGAACGGTGAGCAGCCCAGACTTCAGCGCCAGTCGGATGCCCCGGTACTTTTCATTCGACAGGATGGCGGTCCGTTGGAAGGCCTGACGCAGCTGGTCGCGATCCGCATGGATCTTTTTGGTCGGAGCGGCCGGAACAACGCGACCATATTCCGGGAAACGGCCGTCGATCAGCTTCGAAGTGAAGCGAATGTCGCCGATCTGGGCGCGAACGTGATTTGTCCCAATCGCCAGTTCCAGAGTGCCTTCGGGATTGAGGATGCGCTGCAGCTCCAGAACACCCTTGCGAGGTACGATGACCTGCTGGGCCGTGCGCGCCATGGTCGGCAGCTGCGCCTCGCACAGCGCGAGGCGATGGCCGTCGGTGGCCACGGCCCGCAGCGTCTTGCCCTCGGTCTCCAGCAGCATGCCGTTGAGGTAGTAGCGGACATCCTGCTGCGCCATCGCGAAGTGCGTCTTGTCGATGAGTTTGCGCAAGTCGGCCTGGCTGATGGTCAGGGTCTGCTGCGCGTTGATGTCATCGACCACCGGAAATTCTGAGGCCGGGAGGCTCGAGAGCGCAAAGCGACTGCGTCCCGCACGAATGCTCACGCGATCGCCCTCGGCACTTAAGGTCACGGCCGTTTTTTCCGGCAGCGAGCGGAAAATATCCAACAGCTTGCGACCCGGAATGGTCACCTCACCCGCCTGCTGACTGCTCACCTGGCGCGAGGCGACCAGTTCGACCTCGAGGTCGGACCCCGTCACGCTCAACCGATCCTCGCGTACTGACAACAGCACGTTGGCCAGGATGGGCATGGTCTGACGGCGTTCGACCACGCCGATGACGCTTTGCAGCGGGGTCAGGAATTCTTCACGTGCAGCGGTGAGCTTCATGGCGTGCTCTTAATAGTCTTAAGTCTTAAAAGAAGATTGTAGTAGTAGCTACAGGCCCTGTGGATACCGGGATAACTTCCGGTAGCGCCATCACCATCATGAACTTGCCTTCACTCAGAGTCACCGAGTAAGTACCCGGTCGTCCTGTCCACTGCCTGTGAGCCGAATGTGTATAACTTTCGGATCGAAATTGTCCCCAGACTTTCCACATCATCCTGTCAGGGTTCTCAACAGGTTCAAATAGTCTTCGCTCACTCTCTGATCCGACGTACGCAGCTCGGCGATTTTCGCGCAGGCATGCAGCACCGTGGTGTGGTCGCGGCCACCGAAAGCATCGCCGATTTCAGGCAGGCTGTGGGTGGTCAATTCACGCGCCAGCGCCATCGCCACCTGCCGCGGTCGGGCGATCGAGCGGTTGCGACGCTTGGAGAGCAGGTCTGCCACACGAACCTTGTAGTAGTCGGTGACGGTGCGCTGGATATTCTCGATGGTGACCAGTTTTGCCTGTAATTGCAGCAGATCGCGCAAGGCTTCCTTGGCGAAGTCGAGCGTGATGGGCTGGCCGGTGAAGCGCGAATTGGCGATCACACGACGCAACGCGCCTTCGAGTTCGCGGATATTCGAGCGGATGCGCTTGGCCACGAAGAAGGCGACTTCCTCGGGCAGCGCGACGCCGACGTTCTGCGCCTTGGTCATGAGGATCGCGACGCAGGTCTCCAGTTCCGGCGGCTCGATGGCGACGGTGAGTCCCCAGCCGAAACGCGATTTGAGACGTTCCTCCAGTCCGCTGACTTCCTTGGGATAGCGATCACAGGTGAGGATCACCTGGCGCTGCCCTTCGAGCAGCTCGTTGAAGGTGTGAAAGAATTCCTCCTGCGAGCGATCCTTGTTGGCGAAGAACTGGATATCGTCGATGAGCAGCGCATCCAGCGAGCGGTAGGCCGCCTTGAAGTCGTTCATGGTGTTGTGCTGCAGGGCCCGCACCATGTCGCCCACGAAGCGCTCGGAATGCACATAGGCCACCCGTGCCTCGCCATTGCGCTGCTTCATGAGATGCCCGACGGCGTGCATGAGATGGGTCTTGCCCAGGCCCACGCCGCCGTAGAGGAACAACGGGTTGTAAGCCTTGCCCGGATTCTCGCCGACCTGTTGCGAGGCCGCGCGGGCCAGCTGGTTGCTCTTGCCCTCCACGAAATTCGTGAAATCGTAGTCGGGGTTCAAGCGCGCACCGACCACCAGGCCCTCGACCCGGCGCGCGGGTGCGATCACCGGTGCTGTCACCACCGGGCTCGAGGCGGCGGGTTCGGACCGCACCCGCGAGCCGATTTCCACGGTGATGATGGGCGCGCCGCCCGCAGTCGCCCCGCGCAGCAGCTCACCGATTCGCCGCAGCAGATTATTGTTCACCCAGTCGACCACGAAGCGATTCGGAGCCAGCAATTTCAGGACGCCTTCACCCTCGATGGCCTGCAAAGGCCGCACCCAGGTGTTGAATTCTTGCTCGGCCAGCTCCGCCTCAAGCGTCGATATGCAAATGGACCACAAAGACGCCACTGACAGCCTACTCCCCCTACCGACACGCAAACTTGAGGAAAAAGAGGCGCAGTCTACCCCTAAGACCCTCGGTTTAAGTACTGGCGATATTGACACCCTCGGGCCCGGGACGTAGCCTTCCCGCCCCTCTTCGGAACCGTAAGACGATGAAACGCACTTATCAGCCCAGCAAAGTACGCCGGGCGCGTACCCATGGGTTCCGCGCCCGCATGGCCACGGCCAACGGCCGCGCGGTCCTGAATCGGCGTCGCGCAAAAGGTCGCAAGAAGCTGATTCCTTAAGGCCCTGATCGTCCGTGCCTCAGGCCGACCGCGAGCGATTGACCTTTCCCGCCGCGCGCCGCCTACGCCGCAAATGGGAATTCGATCAGCTCTATGCCCAAGGCAAGCGCCTTGGCAACAGTCATTTCGGTATGACGGTACACCCCAATAGCCTCGGGCTGGCACGGCTGGGCATGGCGGTGGCCTCGAAGCCCTTCGGCGGCTCGGTGCCGCGCAACCGGATCCGGCGCCTGATCCGCGAATCCTTCAGACTGCGGCAGCACGAGCTGCCGAACGTCGACATGGTCATCAGCGCCCGGCCGCGTGCCCGGGAGGCCTCGGCCGCCGAGCTGCGCGCCAGCCTTGATGGATTGTGGGATAAAGTCAGAGTTCAATGCGCGTCCTCTTCACAGCCCTGATCCGCCTGTACCAGTGGACCTTGAGCCCGCTGCTCGGTCCCAAGTGCCGCTTCCATCCCTCGTGCTCGAATTACGCGCTCGAGGCGATCGGGCGTTTCGGTATCCTTCACGGCGGCTGGCTCACGCTGCGAAGACTGGGCCGCTGCCATCCCTGGCACCCTGGTGGCATAGACCCCGTGCCCGCCACCGGCTGCATGCATTCTCATTACGGACATGACAAGTAACTATCCCCGCTACGCGCTCTGGATCGTGCTGCTCTTTGTCATCGGGCTGAACTATCAGGCCTGGCAAAAGGATTACGCCGCCGTCGATGCCGCCGC
>DASZCK010000188.1:0-6123 GCA_035943195.1 Steroidobacteraceae bacterium | reverse complement strand
CTCGGGGACCACGCCCACGACGTCCAGCCCGAGAATTTCCTTTACGTCCTCGACCCCCATCATCTCCCCGGAGGCGACGCGTTTGGGACTGTAGCGGGTCAGCAGCAGATGCTCCTGCACGCGGCCATTGCCGCCTTCGGCGAGCCTGGTCTTGCTGGCCAGCAGTCCCAGGATGCGATCCGAATCGCGCACCGAGGAGACCTCGGGGTTCACCACCACGATGGCGCGGTCGGCAAAGTACATCGCCAGGTGCGCGCCCTTCTCGATGCCGGCCGGAGAATCACACAGGACATAGTCGAAGCCGTCAGCCCGCAGCTCCTGCAGCACCCGTTCGACGCCCTCGGGAGTGAGCGCTTCCTTGTCGCGGGTCTGGGAGGCCGCCAGGACGAACAGAGTATCGAGCCGCTTGTCCTTGATCAGCGCCTGTTTCAGGGTGCATTCGCCGTTGATGACATTGACGAAGTCGTACACGACCCGTCGTTCGCAGCCCATGATCAGATCGAGGTTGCGCAGGCCGATGTCGAAGTCGATCACCGCGACTTTCTTGCCACGGCTCGCCAGTCCACACGCGATGCTTGCGGACGTCGTTGTCTTCCCCACGCCCCCCTTGCCAGAAGTCACAACGATGATTTCAGTCAATACAGGATCTCCGTAACTTAGGGTTTTTTTGCAACTATTGATCGAGCCGCGCGAAGCGCAGCGCATCGCCATCCAGCCAAGCCTGAACCGGCTTGCCTGCAAGGTCCGCCGGGATGGTCTCGAAGACGCGGAAGACGCCCGCGATGGAGACCAGCTCGGCATAGAACTCCTGGCAGAAGACCCTGGCGTTGGTGTCCCCGCGCGCGCCGGCCATGACGCGCCCGCGCAGCGCGCTGTACACATGCGCGCAGCCATCGGCCATCAGTTCCGCGCCCGCCCCGACGGGCGCCATGACGATGAGATCGCGGCGTCGGGCATACAGCCGCTGGCCCGAGCGTACGGCCTGGGTATGGATGAGTGGACTCATGTCCGGTTCGGGCTCCGGGCTCGGTGCCGCGTGCACCACCGGTGGACTCTTGCTGGTGGCGCGAAACTGAGCCAGCACCGGCATATCCACCTCGCGCGCCAGGGTGTCCGTCGCGGCCGTACCATTGACGAGGCCCACGGGGAGCATTCCGGCGCGACGCACGGCTTCGACCACCGCGCGCAATTCGGCGGCGTCGGGTTCGCGGCCGAGTTCGCTCAAGTCCAGGCAAACGGCGGTGCGTTGAAAAAACTTTGGCGCCGTGGCCACGCGGCCCGTCAGCTCATCGACAATGATTCCAGGATCGGTGCTGCGGATGCGCACCTGGGCCATGTCAACGGGTCCGAAGCGGATTTCGAGAGCGGCGTCGTGATTGGTGGCTTCAGCGGGTCGGTTCATCGCGTCAAACTTCAGCCTTCAGCAAAGCATAACGGGAGGGAGGAAACCATGCAGTGTACTTGAGTGGATTGCATCATGAGTAGGTGCGCGCGATCAATCGCGCAGATCCTCCACCGGTGCGCGCACCCAGCTTCGCCATACGGAGACCAGGGCTGCCATCAGCGCCGGACCCAAAAACAGTCCGAGCAGACCGAATTGTTCGACGCCGCCCAGGATGCCCAGCAGCACCCACAGAAACGGAATCTTGGCGCCCTCGCCGATAATAACCGGTCGCACGAAGTGATCGGAGACGAATAACACGATGAAGCCGGCGACCACGATGGTGACCGCGCTGCCGATCGAGCCGCCAAGGCCCATGACCACGGCCACCGAACCAAAAACGATCGGCGCGGCGAAGGGCACCATGGCGAAGACACCGGTGATGGCCCCCAGCAGGATGGGGTGGGGGACTGACGTCAGGGCATAGACGCCGGCCATGATGGCCCCTTCAGCGATGGCGACGAGCACGATGCCATCCACCGTGGCCCGGATTGCGTTGACGACGCCGGTCAGAATGGGGATGACGGTGGGCCCGAACAGACGCTGGGCCGCGAACGGCACGTCCTGACGCAGCCGCTCGCGGTTTACGCACACGAAGAACAGGGCTAGGAGGGTGAAGCCCAGCGTCACGATTCGCCGCAGGATCTGCAGACTCAACGCCCGGGTCCACACTACCAGCGAAGGATGCGCGCGCACGGTGGCGCTGCCCACGTGGCCGTCGGACTGACTGATCAGCAGCGACCATTGGGTCTGGATCCAGTCTCCGACCGTCGGTAGCTGCCGTACCCATTGGGGCAGCGGCGGCGTCGCATCGTGGGAAGATTCGGCAAAGGCGTGCACCAGCGAATTGAACTCGCGTACGGCCATGAACCCGAAGTAGATCAGCGGCACCACCACGATGGCGCCGACGATTGCGGTAAAGGTCAAGGCCGCCCAAATGTAGGCCCGGGGGCCGCTAAATCGCTTCAGCCAGCGGTCGTACAGCGACGCTGTCGCCACCGCGAGCACCACCGCCCAGCTTAGCGCCGGCAGGAAACGCTGCAGCATCCAGCCGCCCAGCACCAGCAGTGCGCCGACGAGAACGTAACGCGCCGTCTTGTAGGCAGTTGAGACGCTCGGCCCGGGCAAAATTGAAGCTCCAGCAGGGAATATCGCTATCGTACAGACTCGTAGCGGACCTTGGTCACCTCTTGCGCGTATCTTGTGTTTTTTTGCAAGGAGACTGCCGTGAAACTGTCCCGTACCGTCGCTGTTCTGTGCCTGCTCCATGCCAGTGCGGCGCTGGCGCAGAAGGTGATCGCGCCGACGCCGCTGCCCACGCCGGGCCAGTCCGTGGCCACGCCCGCCTCGAGCCAGGCGGCGCACGATTGGGCGGCGCGCAATCTGCCCACCTGGCCGGTCGAACGGCAGGTGCTGGCGGCCCACCTGGTGACGCGTTATGGAGAACCGCAGGAGAGGACCGCGAGCTCCCTGACCTGGCATGAGAATGGACCGTGGAAGCGCACGGTTCTGTACAAGGATGGCGATCTGCACAACTTTCCGTTGCCCCACCACGACGTGCTGTGGCAGACCATCAACTACAAGGTGCCCCTGAACAAGGTGGTGGCCCTCCTGACCTACGATGGCAGCATCCTCATCGACCGCACCCGCGGCGAGCTCACGGTGCATTGCGATAGCGAAGAGGCCAATACGCTTATCTTCAATATCGCCAACACTATTGTTACCGGCGAGAACACCGTCGAGCAGGCGGAGGCCTATCACGGTCAGGTGGTCGAAGGCATGCGCATCCATGAGCCCGAGGAATACCCGGAGAAACTGCTCTTCAAGAGTGTGAAGACCAACGCGACCACCGCCGATCCGGCCGAGGAAGCGGAGTTGCTGCGGCATCTGCTGCAGACGCCGCAATGATCACTGCGCCGTGCGCGTGACGGGCGCGTGCCGGACGAAGCTCTGCGCGGCCTCGTGGGCCGCCGGACCGGCGACCTGTGCATGGACCAGGACCAGGTACAAGGTGACATGGCGCGTCGCTCCCGTGACCAAGGGCAGGGCACGGGCGGTGCCCGCAGCGAGCGCAGGTGCGACCAGATGTTCGGGCAGCCACGCAAAGGCGAGTCCCGCGGTCACCATGGTCAGCGAGGCCTCCATGCTGCTGACGGTGAAACGCCGTTCGGCTCCCAACCAGCCCTCGTCCCGCGGTTTGTTGACTCCGGAGTCGCGCACGACGACCTGGGTGTGACGCGCGAGGTCCGACACCGTCAGCGGGCGTTGCAGTCCCAACAATGGATGGTCCGGATGCGCGACCGCGATGAACGGCACCTGCATCAGCAGATCTCCGAGGTAGTCGGCCGGCACGCGGCTGGTGACCACCACATCGGCGCTTTGATCCGTGATGGCCTCTTCGGCACCCGAGAGCACGGCATCGGCCAGCTGCAGCTGGGTGTGCGGACAGGCGGCGCCCAGCTCCGCGACGATGTGCACCAGGCGATCGCGGGGAAAGCACACGTCCACCACCAGTTTCAGTTGTGATTCCCAGCCCCGATCCAGGCTCAGGGCTGCCTCCTCCAGCGTCGCCAGCTCCTGCAACAGTGGGCGGGCACGGCGCAGCAGGGTTTCTCCGTGAGGAGTCAGGACGGCGCGGCGCCCCTGGATGCTCATGAGCGCGATGCCCACGGACTCCTGCAGCCGGGCCACTGCATAGCTGATGGCCGACTGACTGCGGTGCAGGGCTTGGGCGGCCTGCGCAAAGCCGCCCCGGTCGATGACCGCGGCCAACACCGCCCACTGTTCCAGGCTGGTTCGCGGCAGGCTCATATATCGAAAAAGTCGATCATTAATAGCGAAATTATGCGCTTTTTAATTCGATAAATCGAGAATAGAGTCCGGCTACGGATTGGGAGGCGGCAATGAATGAGATTCGACGCAGCAATGAGCGGGGACTGGCCGACCACGGCTGGCTCAAGAGTTTTCACACCTTTTCATTCGCGGATTACTACGACGCCAAGCACATGGGTTTCGGGCCCCTGCGGGTGATCAATGAAGATCGCGTGCAGCCCGGTGCCGGCTTCGGTACCCATGGTCACCGTGACATGGAAATCATCAGCTATGTGCTGGACGGGGAACTCGCGCACCAGGACTCGATGGGCAACGGCTCGGTCATCCGCCCGGGCGATGTGCAGCGCATGAGCGCGGGCACCGGTGTCCGTCATAGTGAGTTCAATGGTTCGAAGGAACGGCCGGTGCACTTCCTGCAGATCTGGATCGAGCCCCGATACCGGGGCATCGAACCCGGCTACGAAGAGAAGCGCTTCGCGGACCAGGAGAAACGCGGCCAGCTGCGGCTGATCGCATCACCGGATCGGGCGCAAGGGTCGGTGCTCATCCATCAGGACGCGCGGGTCTTTGCCGGCCTGTTCGATGGCGAGGAGCGGGCGCAACTGACGTTGGCGCCGCAGCGTCAGGCCTACGTTCAGATGGCGCGCGGCAGTGTCACGGCCAATGGTGTGGCGCTGGAATCAGGCGATGCCTTGCAGGTCACGCAGGCCGACAGGGTGGTGCTGGAAAAGGGCCGGGATGCCGAAGTGCTGCTGTTCGATCTACCGCTATGAAGGGAGGGTGAGCCGAAACACGGACCCGTGCGGGGGGTTGTCGCGCACGCTCACCTGGCCGCCGTGGCACAAGGCGATGCGTCGCGCGAGGCTGAGTCCGATGCCGGAGCCGCCGGGCTTGGTGGTGAAGAAGGGGATGAAGATCTGCTCGCGCGCGGCAGCGGTCAGGCCCGGGCCATTGTCGGCGACATCGATGAAGCGAATTCCGGCATCGAGCCCGCAGATTACCTCGATGCGCGCGTCGGGTTGACCGCGGACCGCCTCGGCGGCATTGCGCAGCAGGTTGATGAGTGCCTGCTCCAGCAGGTCGGCATCCCCCTGCACGGTGAGATCGGGCGGCGCCACGGTGCTCGCATAGGCGATCTGTCCTTGCTCGAGGGCGGGTGCGAGCAGGCGCTCGACACCCTCCAGCACGCTCTTCAGGGCCAGGGGCTGCCAGATCGGTTCCGGCAGCTCCGCCACCTTGCGATACCGTTCCACGAAGCGCATCAGTCCGAGGCTGCGACGGCGGATGGCTTCAAGCGCTGCGGCCACTTCCTCGGTGCGCCCGCCGGCCCGCAGCAAGGCGTCCAGGCTCTCCGACAGTGAAGCGATCGGCGTGAGCGAATTCATCATCTCGTGGGCCAGCACGCGTGCCATATCGTCCCAGGCCTTGTGCTCCACGGCGTCGAGATCGCCGGCGAGGCGCTGCAGGCAGATCAGCCGCTGCGCCGTCGCACCCGGTACCGTGAACTGCGAGGCTGATGCGAGCAGTTGTCGGCCATCGGTCAGTCGCACGATCTGCTGTGCGCCCGGCGTCAGCGCCCCCAGCAGGCCCGCAGCATTGGACCCCAGACTGGCGAGCTGCTCGAGCTTCGGCGCGGGTTCACCCAGCAGCCGGTGCGCGGCACGATTGACCATGCGCAGCGTGCCATCGGCGGCCACCACGATGAGCGCGGCCGGCACCGTATCCAGCAGCGTCTGCAGATAGTCGGCGCCCTGGCGCTGAGAGAGGCGGTCCTGCTGCAGATGCAGCCGCGCGCGCTCGAATGCCGCCAGTGGCTGACCGGGATCGGATTGTCCTGGTGCGGGTACTTC
>DASZCK010000187.1:0-6215 GCA_035943195.1 Steroidobacteraceae bacterium | reverse complement strand
CTGCTGCAGACGCAGGAGCGGCTCGGGGAGCTGCTGCGCCACGAGCATGCCTCCTTGGCCGAGGTGCAGCGGCTGAGTCCGTTACCGGCCGGCACGCCGCTGTTCTCGGCGATCTTCAACTACCGATACGATCCGCATCAGATGTCACTGGCGCTGGCCGAGGATGTCGAGCTGCTGCCCGGCGCCCGCTTGCTGCGGGCCCAGGAGCGCACGCCCTATCCGCTGGGTGCCTCGGTGGATGATTTCTCCACCGGCTTCAGTATCACGGCGCAGGCGGACCGGCGGATCGGCGCGCAGCGCATCTGCGACTACCTGCTCAGGGCCGTCACGGTGCTCACCGAGGCGCTCGAGCAGCAGCCGCACCGGCTCGCTGGCCGCCTGGATATCCTGCCCGCGATGGAGCGGCACAAACTATTACGGCGCTGGAGTGGCACCGCCGCGGCGGTAGGTGGTGCCACTGCGCTGGACCGGTATGCGTCACAGGTGCGCGCGGATCCCCAGGCGACTGCGGTGGTCGCCGGCGAGCACCGCATCAGTTATGCGCAGCTGGATCTGCGGGTAAACCGCTTGGCACGACAGCTGATGCGACATGGAGTGGGTGCGGAACGGGTCGTGGGCATCTGGGCGGATCGTTCCCTTGAGATGGTGATCGGGGTCCTGGGCATCCTCAAGGCCGGGGGTTGCTACCTGCCGCTGGATCCGGCTTACCCCCAGAGGCGGCTGCAAAGGATGCTGGCGGAGGCGCGGCCGCTGCTCATTGTCGGTGCGGACATGGCCGCGGCCGAGGCCCTGGCCCCTGACATTGCCCGTCTGCGGCTTGCGGGATGGGAGGAAGCGGTTACGGCGGCGGAGGAGCTCGCCGTCACGGTGCTGCCGCAACCGCAGCCGGGTCATCCGGCCTATGTCATCTACACCTCCGGCTCCAGCGGGGATGCGAAGGGGGTGATCGTCACCCATGCGGGCCTGGCTGCGCTCGCGAGCGAACTGGCGGCGCGAATGGGCATCACGTCGCGCTCCCGGGTGCTGCAGCTGGCCTCGCTGAACTTCGATGTCTCGGTCTCCGAGATCCTGATGGCGCTCTCACACGGTGCCACGCTGGTTGTGGCGCCGGCAGCGGCCTTGAGCGGCGAGGGGCTGCGGGAGCTGCTGGTGAAGCAGCGGATCACCCACCTGTCGCTCACCCCCTCGGTGCTCGCGACAGTGCCGAAGACGGATGATCTGGCGCTGCAGTGCGTAGTGGTGGGCGGGGAGACCTGCGCCCCGGAGCTGATCGCGAAGTGGAGCGCGGACTTGCGGCTGATCAATGCCTACGGTCCGACCGAGAGCAGCGTATGCACGACCATGAGCGCGCCGCTTCACGGCGGCCAGCCGGCCCAAATCGGTACTCCGCTCGAAGGTACGCGTGTGTATGTACTGGATGCTGCGTTGGAGCCGGCGCCGATCGGGGTGGACGGGGAGCTGTACATCGCCGGCTGCGGACTGGCGCGCGGGTACCTGCAGCGGCCGGCTCTGACCGCCGAGCGGTTTGTGCCGGATCCACACGGGGCAGCGGGCAGTCGCATGTATCGCACCGGGGACGTGGTGCGCTGGACCGAAGATGGCGTGCTGGAGTATCTGGGCCGCGCCGATGCGCAGGTGAAGGTGCGGGGTCATCGCATCGAGCTGGGCGAGATCGAGGCGGCGCTGAACGCGCAAGCCCCGGTGGAGCGGGCGGCGGTGGCAGTGCGCGAGTACCGGAGTACCGGCAAGTACCTGGCGGCCTACGTGGTCCTGCGCGCCGGCCAGAGCCTGGATGTGGAGGGCTTGCGCGCCGGGCTGGCCGAGCAGCTGCCCGGGCACATGATCCCGGCGGTGTTCATGGCGCTGCCCGCGCTGCCGTTGGGCGCGACAGGCAAGCTGGATCGGCACGCCCTGCCGGAGCTCAGCGCCACCGCGAGCACCGGCAGCGACGAGCCGCCGCAGACGCCGACTGAAGTACGGCTGGCCGCAATCTGGTGCCAGGTGTTGCAATGCGAACAGGTAGGCAGGGCGGAGAATTTCTTCCACTCCGGAGGACACTCGCTGCTTGCCTTGCAGGTCGTCGCCCGGGTGCGCGATTCCTTCGGCTTGGAATTACCCCTGAAAACCGTCTTTGACGCACCGCAGCTGCGGTTGCTCGCGGCCGCGATCGATGACTTGTTAGCGGGCCATGCGCTGCCTGCGATCGCACCGATTCAGGCCGCTGAGGAGTCAGGGCCCGCGCCGCTGTCGCACTCCCAGGAGCGCATGTGGCTCATCCAATCGCTCAATCCCCAGACCATTGCCTACAACATGGCGGGGGGGCTCTGGATCAACGGCCCGGTCGATGCGGATGCCCTGTCGCGCAGCTTCGATGAGCTGGTATTGCGACACGAAATCCTGCGCACCCGCATCGCGATCGTCGATGAGCAGCCGCGGCAGGTGGTGGAATCCGCCGTGCCGGGTGTGCTGCAGGTCTTCGATATGCGCAATCATGCGCAGCCGGACGCCGAGAGCGCCCGCCAGGTCACCGATCTGGCGCGCACGGTATTTGATCTCAACCGCGACCCGGTCATCCGCGCCCGACTGTATCGCACGGCACAGAACCGCTACCTGCTCTCGATCGTCATCCATCATGTTGCCAGTGACCAGTGGTCGATGGGTCTGTTTGGTCGCGAGCTCGCGATGCTCTACAACGGCCGGATCACGGGTACTCCGGCGCTGCTGCCGCCTTTGGCATTGAGCTACCGTGACTTCGCGCGCTGGCAGCGAAGTGCCGCATTCACGGCACAGTTCGATCAGCAGCTGAGATTCTGGACGCAGCGATTGGCGGATCTGCCCCCGGTGGATCTGCCCATCGATTACGCCAGGCCGAAAGTGTGGACCATGAACGGGGCCATCCATCAGGTGCAGATCCCCGGGTCGTTATTTCGCGGCATCGATGCCTACTCGCGGACCGTCGGGGCGACGCTATTCATGACCCTCTTTGCCGGATTTTCCGCACTGCTGTACCGCCTGTCGGGTCAGACCGACCTGCCGATCGGTGTGCCCGTTGCGAATCGCACCCATAGCGCCATGGAGAGCTTGGTCGGCACCTTCGTCAATACCCTGGTCATGCGTACGGATCTCGCCGGCGACCCGCAATTCGCACAGCTCGTGGAACAGGTCCGCGCCAACGCGCTGGCGGCATTCCAAAACCAGGATGTCTCATTTGATCGTCTGGTGCAGGAGATCGGGCAGCGTGGTGATAGAAGCCGCGCACCGCTGGTGCAGGTCATGTTCAATGTGACCAACGCTCCCATGCAGGGCATTGACTTCGACAAAGTCCGCTGGGAACCCCTGGTCACTGAGCGCGGCGGAGCGCAGTTCGAGCTGACTTTCTCTGTCGATCCGGAAGCGACACGTATGCTGACGGTGGAATACAACACCGACCTGTTCGCGCCGGCCAGCATCGAGCGGCTCGTGGGACAGTATTTCACGCTGCTCGAAGCCGCGATCGCCACCCCGACGCTGCGCGTCAGCAGGCTGCCGCTGCTGCCGCAGGAGCAGGTGCGGCAGTTGCAGGCCTGGAACGACACGCCGATGCCGGCTCCGGCACACGCCAGCTTCCCCCAACTGTTCGAGACCCAGGTAGCCCGATCACCGGAGGCGATCGCCGTGGCGTTTGAGGGCGAGGTCATTTCGTACCGCGAACTCAACGCCTTGAGCAACCGGTTCGCGCGGCACCTTCTGGCTTCGGGCGTGAAGCCGGGTGCCAAGGTTGGCATTTGCATGAGTCGCTCGATCGCGCTGATCGTTGCGCTGCTGGCAGTGCAGAAGTCGGGGGCCACCTACGTACCGTTGGACCCGGATTTCCCGGCCGAGCGCCTCAACTACATGCTCAATGACAGCGGTGCCGCGCTGCTGATCACCTCCGGCACGCTGCCCCCAGGGCTCGAGCTGCCGGCGGCCCTGGGAACGGTCGCTCTCGCCGACCTGCCTGAGGATCACGCAACCGCTGCTGTGGAAAACCTCGGTTGGGCGCCGGCGCCATTTGACCTGGCGTATCTGCTCTATACATCCGGATCGACCGGCAGGCCCAAGGGTGTCGGGGTACCGCACGGCGCGCTGGCGAATTTCCTGATCTCGATGCGTCAGTGTCCGGGACTCGCGGCGGCCGACGCACTGGCCGCCGTGACGACGATTTCCTTCGACATTGCGGGCCTCGAGCTGTACCTGCCGCTGATTGTGGGCGCCAGAGTCGAACTGGTATCCCGCCGCGTTGCGACCGACGGAGAATTGTTGGCACAGCACCTTGACCTGCAAGGGGTCACGGTGCTTCAGGCCACGCCGGCAACCTGGCGCATGTTGCTGGAAGTGGGCTGGCGCCCGGGGCGGCAATTTCGGGCTTTTTGCGGCGGTGAGGCGCTTTCCCGACAACTCGCCGATGAGATCCTCGGGTCGGTCGGAGAGTTGTGGAACCTGTACGGCCCAACGGAAACCACGATCTGGTCCACGCTCGAGCGCATTGAGCGTGATGGCGCACCGATCAGCATTGGACGGCCCATCGACAACACCCAGGTGCACATTCTGGACGCGGGCGGCGAGCTGGCACCTATCGGTGTGGTGGGGGAAATCTGCATCGGCGGCGCCGGCGTGGCCGACGGGTACCATGGGCGGCCCGCGCAGACAGCTGAGAAATTCCTGCCGGACCCGTTCACTGCGACCGCCGGCGCGCGCCTTTACCGGACGGGCGATCTGGGTCGCTGGGGCGAGGATGGCAAGTTGTATCACCTGGGCCGGTCCGACAATCAGATCAAGGTCCGGGGCTACCGTATCGAGCTGGGCGAAATCGAGAACGCCTTGGGCTCGCACCCGGCAATCCAGCAGGCGATTGCGGCCGTGCGCGAGGCGCGGCCCGAGGATCCCCGACTGGTCGCGTTCGTCAGGTACCGTGACGGCCAGGAGGCGACTGCAAATGATCTGAAGCGCGACCTGCGCGCGAAGCTTCCGGACTATATGGTGCCTGGCATCATCGTGGCGGTTGACGCCATGCCATTGACGCCGAACGGCAAGGTGGATCGTGCGGCGCTGCCGAATCCCTTCGTCGCGGCGCCGGCGGATGCGGTTCTTCATGAGCCTCCCGCGACCCGCATGGAGCGGGTGCTTGCGGAAATTTGGCAGACCGTGCTGAATGTCGAGAAGGTCGGGGCGGCGGACAACTTTTTTGAGTTGGGTGGTTATTCGCTGCTGTCTTTGAGAGTTGCCAAAATGGTTGAAAAAAGGACCGGGCGGGAACTCGACCCTCGTTCATTGTTCTTCCAGACTCTGCGTGAGATCGCGGGGTCGCTGGAGTCGCGGGCCTCAAAAGCCCGCGCCCGCGCGCGGTGAATCTGCTGTCCATCGGTACGGCGCAGCGACGGCTTTTCGCGATCCATGAAGCGGCCGCCGCGACGGCCCAGCAGCCGCGAGCCATCGTGCTGTGTCAGCCGTGGGCCGCGGAATATACTTATGCGCATCGGACCATGCGCCAGTTGTCGCTGAAACTGTCGCTTGCGGGATGGCATACCCTGCGCTTTGATTATTATGGCACGGGTGATTCCGGAGGCGATGAGGCGGCAACGGATCTTCGCGGCTGTGAGGCAGATGTGGAGTGCGCCATGGAAGCGCTGGCGGACATTGCCGGTACCCGGCGGGTGGCACTGACGGGGTTACGGCTCGGCGCGAACATTGCGGCCAGTGTCGCGGCACGGCGTGCCGAGGATGTGCCGGCCCTGGCGCTTTGGGACCCGATCATCTCCGGCAAGAAGTACCTGGAGAGTCTGCGCGCGATGCCGAAGTGGAGCGAGAGTGGTGCCGGTGAGGGGAGCATGGCCAAAGATGTTGAAGCGTTGCAGCTGCAGTCACTGGTCGGCATGCTTCCGGAGAGGTCGGTGATTGTGGTAACCGACGATGTCGGCACGTACGATCAGATGAACCATTTGGGATTTGGCTCGACGACCAAGCCGTCGGCGGTCGAATACGTACCGGCGCCTTGCCCGTGGGTGGAGTCCGCAACGACCACCGGTATTCTGCCGGTGCCGGCGATTCAACGCGTGGTCGAATGGCTGCGATAGCCGAAGACTTCTCCGAGCAGGCGCTCCTGCTGGGGCCGCAGCGCACCCTGGTCGGGGTGATTACGCGCCCGCGAGCGGGGGGAAACCCCAAATCGCCCGTGGTCGTGATCCTCAATACCGGCA
>DASZCK010000186.1:0-36104 GCA_035943195.1 Steroidobacteraceae bacterium | reverse complement strand
GCATGTACCCAAAACTCACGAGGTGGAGGGCTTGCCAGCAGGGAGGACGCAGGTGCAATTCCTGCCGCCGCGCCCAGTATAACCCGGCCCGTGCATGGCGTCGGGTGGCAACACTGGGTAGCTGCGAAACGCGTCCCACGGCTGCACAGCGGCCCGAGCCTGCCACGGTGCGCCCTGGCCGGCTGCCGTGCCTGCCCTGGCCGCGTTGCAGGCCGTTTCAGCGCGCCGTGACCACCTGGGCAGCCCGGGCCCGTGTGTCACACCTAGTGCCGCGCACCCTCAAAACGTGCCATTGGGCCGGCATAGAGCGCCGAAAGCGCCAGACGTAAGCCGTTGACTGAGTTGAGTCCTCGGACAGTCGCCGTACAGCTAGCGTGAGCCTTGCCAATTGCTACCTGCGGTATATTTGGGTATCCAGCAAAACGAGCCGCAGCCATGGTAACTGTTAAAGGACGCCGCCCCGCCAAGAAGCGTGCCGGCAAGCCCGCGCGGCGCGCCGCTCCCTCCAAGCGCCGGGCCGGCCTGTACCCGCCCCTCGAGCCCTACAACAGCGGCATGTTGCGGGTCTCGCCGGTTCACGAGATCTATTACGAGGAGAGCGGCAATCCGCACGGCAAGCCGGCGGTGTTCCTGCACGGCGGACCCGGGGGCGGGACCGATCCGACCATGCGCCAGTTCTTCGACCCGGCGCGCTACCGCATCGTGCTTCTGGATCAGCGCGGCTGCGGCCGCAGCCGTCCGCACGCGAGCCTCGTGGACAACACCACCTGGCACCTGGTGCAGGACGTTGAAAGCGTGCGCGAACTGCTCGGCATCGACCGCTGGCTGGTCTTCGGCGGCTCCTGGGGCTCCACCTTGGCGCTGGTGTATGCGCAGGCGCATCCGCAGCGGGTGACCGAACTGGTGCTGCGTGGCATTTTCATGCTGCGTCGCTGGGAGATCGAATGGTTCTATCAGAATCCCGGCGGCGCCGCGGCCCTGTACCCGGATCTGTGGGAGCGCTACGTCGCACCGATTCCGGCAGGTGAGCGGCTTGACATGATAGGCGCCTACTACCGGCGTCTCACCAGCTCCGATGACAAGGTGGTCGTGGAAGCGGCGAAAGCCTGGTCCGTGTGGGAAGGGGCGACGAGCTACCTGCACCAAAATCCCGAGTATGTCGCCAAATTCGCGGCCGACGGCCAGTACTCCGCGGCTTTCGCGCGCATCGAGTGCCACTACTTCGTCAACGGCGGCTTTCTGCGCCAGGATGATCAGCTGCTGGCCGACGTGCCCCGCATCCGGCACCTGCCCGCGGTGATCGTGCAGGGCCGCTACGATGTGGTGTGTCCGATGCGCAGCGCCTGGGATCTGCATCGCGCCTGGCCCGAGGCGCAGCTGCGCATCGTGGGCGATGCGGGTCATTCGGCCTTTGAAGCCGGCACCACGCGGGAACTGGTGGCGGCGACGGACACCTTCGCCAAACGCAGATAGCGCTCCTCGGTTGACCGCCCCCAAGTGTGTGAGTATACTCGTACACTCATATGGGACAAGAAAGCGATCTGCGCCTCTTCATCCTGCAGCCGAGCTCCGGTGTGCCGATCTATCTGCAGCTCATCCAGCAGGTGCGGCGCATGGTGGCAAGCGGGCTGCTGACGCCCGGCACCGAGCTGCCCTCGGTGCGCGAGGTGGCCACGCTGTACACGGTCAATCCCACCACCATCTCCAAGGCCTACAGCCTGCTGGAGAATGAGGGCCTGCTGCAGCGGAACCGCGGCAAGCCCATGACCATTGCGGCCGGCCGGCGCGTCGCCGTTTCCCTGTCACAACGTCTGCGGCAGATCGAATCCCAGGTCGACGCGCTGGTGCTGGCGGCGCGCCAGCTGGAGCTGCAAGCCACGGAACTGTGTCAATTCATCGCCAAGAAGATGGGAGAGGACTCGTGAGTGAATCCCTCGTGACGACGCGCAGCCTCGGTAAGCGCTTCGGAAACAAGAGCGTCCTGCACGACATTTCATTGAGCGTTGCGCCGGGGAGCGTGGTGGGCATCATCGGCAAGAACGGCGCCGGCAAGACCACTCTGCTGGAGATCCTGCTTGGATTCTCACCCGCAAGCAACGGCCGCGCCGAGCTCTTCGGGGAGGATAGTTTCGCGCTCAGCAGCGCCAGCAAGACCCGTATCGGCTTCGTGCCGCAGCAGGATGAACTCATCAACCTTCTGACCGGGAGGCAGCAACTGGCGCTCATTGCCGCGCTGCGCGGTCGCTGGAATGCCCCGCTGATCGAGCGGCTGCAGGAAATCTGGGAAGTCCCGCTGGACCGCCTCATCCAGAGCCTCTCGGGTGGGGAGCGCCAGAAACTCTCGACCCTCGCCGCCCTGGGACACGACCCGGACCTGCTGGTGCTGGACGAGCCGGTCGCAAGCCTTGATCCCATTGCGCGGCGACGCTTCCTGCAGGAGATGATCGCGCTCACGCAGGAGCGCACACGCACGGTACTGTTCTCGACTCACATCGTGTCGGACCTGGAGCGGATCGCGGATCAGATCTGGATCCTGCGCGGGGGCACCATCGCCTGGGCAGGGCCACTGGATGTCCTCCAGGAGTCCGTCGTACGGCTGAACATCACGGCGCGGCAGCCACTGCCACGGGAGTTGCCTCTCAGCGGCTGCCTCTCGCAGCAGGTCGCAGGCGTGCGCGCAAGCGCGGTGGTGAGCAACTGGAACGCACAGCTGCAAGGGCAACTGCAGGAGCAGTTCGCCGCTGAAATCCAGGTCGAGCCGCTCGGCCTCGAGGATATTTTCGTGGAATTCCACACATGAAGGGCATCGCGCGAACAGTGTTGCTGTTGCTGTGCTGGAGCAGTTTCACACGCTGGCTGCTGGGCATCGGCCTGGCGCTCACGGGCATCGCGGTGGTCGGATCGCTGGCTGCACGGCCGCATCACGGTATCTTCGGCATCCTGGCTCCCCTCGGTGTGATCACCACGGTAATCGCGCCCGTGTTGTGGAGTGGCACCATCCTGCGCGCGCTGTCTGCGCCGCGCGCGCTGCAACTCATTCCTCGTGGCCGCCTCAAACTGCTGCTCGGCGCGGTGATTGCCCAGCTGCTGGTGGCGATGTTCATCGGCGGCGTCGTTACCGCGATGGCGGCGCTTACGGCATCCAGCGGCTTCCAGGCTTCGCTGTTCGTGGATGCCTTCGCCCTGCTGACGGTGCAGTGCCTCGGATCCTTCATCGCGGCACGGGTGCGGGCGGGCGGCCTCGTGTGGCTGATGAGCTGGGCGCTGTGGGCGCAACTGCTCACGGCAGCCTTCAAATACTGGCATCTTCGGGAACTCCTGGTGTCGATTACGGGAATGAGCGCGACGGTCGGCATCACCGCACTGCTGTGGCTGCTGTTCGCAGTGCGGTACCTGCGAACCGGGCTGATCCGACTGCCGCACTGGGAACTCATAGGCGCGGGGCTCAATGCGCGTGCCGATGCCACGCCGCCCAGGGCTGTAACGCCTGCGGACATTCGTTTTACACGCGCACAGGCATTGAGCACCGTGCTGTCGGGAATACCGCGAGAGCGTCGCGCCAAGATCCTGCGTGGGCTCACCGCGGGCCTTGCAGTGGCCGTGATCGCCGCAGGCTTCAATGCACTGAAAGGACACTGGAATTCGGGCAGCCTCCTCATTGTGGCGCTGTGTCTGTTCGCAGGTCCCGCGGCCGGCAGTTGGGCCGGCGTCATGACGCAGGGCGCCAAGGCGATGTGGCTTCATGCAGGCCTGAGCCGGGCCGAGGTTTTCGCGCAGCTCGAAGTTCGCAGCTGGCGTGTCCTGCTCGCAGCCTTTGCACTCTGTGCCTTCCTGGCTGCGTGCTGGTTCGCCGTGGGCGGCGCTCGGGCGCCAGCAGTGGCCTGGAGCCCGGCCGTGCTGGTGACACCGCTCGCCTCGGGCGCCTTGTTTCTTTACGCGCAACTGCAGTTTGTGCGGGGCCGGCGATTCATGGACCTACTGCTGTTCGGAATCGCGATGGCGCTGTGGGCGGTCGAATTCGTAACGGTGCTGGGGCAAGGCGCTCCCGCGCGGATCGCCTCCCTGATGGGCGCGCAGGTCCTCTTGGTCGCACTGTTGCGTCCGTTGGCGCGCCGACGCTGGGGTAGGATCGACTGGCTGGTGCACAAGGGTCGACGCCAGTTCTAGGGTCTGAACTAGACGCGCACCTCGCCGCTCAACGTGCCGTCAGCGCGGATGAGGCCATGCACCAGCAGCCAGTGGCGCGTGTCCTCGGCATCGCCATCGAGCCAGGCGCGGGTGCTGCCCAGGCGAAAGCTGTATCCCCACTCATCCATGTCCTGCATCATGCGCAGCCGCCCCACTTCAGGCAGCGCATCGGCCAGCAGTATCTGCAGATAGCACACCGCCGATTCCTCGGCATCATCGCCGCCGGCATCCCGGTCCAGGCCCGAACGTCGCTCTGGGGTCATGCAGATGTAGTGACTGGCTTCGTGCAGTACCGAGTGCACCGGGGTATCCAGCCGGGCGTACAGCACGTCGCCCTTCAGACCCGCTTCGCTTTCACCCCAGTAGGAGCCGGGAATGTTCTCGTTCGGCGCCGTCAGCCGCAGCGTCAGTCCATAGTGATGCAGCATCAGCGCCAGCTCGACTCGATCCATGGTGGCCAGCCGCAGCATGCGTCGCAGACTCCTCGGCTACAGTGTCGACAGCCGCCGCATGACGACGTCAACCAGGTCATGCGCCAATGCCGCCTGCAGGATCGCTTCCTCGTTTTCCTTGGCCAAAAGCTCGCTGACCGTGAAGCTGTATTCGCGCGTCGTGGATACTTCCTGCGCCGCCAGCAGTTCCTTGGCCCCCGCCGTCACCGAGAAGCGCACGCTATAGGTCAGTTCATACTCGCGCGGCAGATTGTCCGGTGACACCGAGAGCACGCGCTGACTGTGCTTGTCGTCCAGGACATGCACGGTCGCGGTGGCTGTCTTGGTATCGTCGGTGAGTTCGACTCCCGCTATCAGCAGCGCGTTGCGCAGTCCCTGCACGAAGTCACTCTGCCGGTCGCGCGCGTCCACGTAGGAAAGCTTGAACTGATTCGGCAATGGCGCGCGTCCCTGCAGGTGAAACCCGCAGCCCGCCAAGAGCAGCGCCAGAGTCGCGACCAGGGCCGCAATCCCGACGACCACTGTACGGCGCTCAGACAACGATGTTCACCAGCTTGGCGGGAACGTAGATCATCTTACGCGGCTGCGCCATGCCGACGAACCGCCGCACGCGCTCGTCCGCCATCACCACCGCGCGCACGGTCGCCTCATCGGCGCCGGCCGCGACACTGACGCGCGCCCGCATCTTGCCGTTCACCTGCACGCTGATTTCGATCTCATCCTGCACCAGCGCCGCGGCATCGTGCCGCGGCCACGGCTGATCGATCAGCGCGCCTTCATGCCCCAACGCCTGCCACAGGGCATGACACACATGCGGCACGATGGGCGAGAGGCACACGGCGACGATTGCGCAGGCCTCCTGGCGCACGGCCCGGCCCTGCGCGGAAGCATCGGTGAAGCGGCCCAGGGCATTGAGCAATTCCATGACGGCCGCGATGGCGGTGTTGAAGGTGCGCCGCCGGCCGATGTCGTCGGTCACCTTGGCGAGGGTCTGATGCGCGATACGGCGCAGCGCCTTCTGGCCGCCATCCAGCGCAGACGTTTCCAAAGCCGGCGCCGGTCCTGCCGCGACGTGTTCATGCACGATGGTCCACAGCCGTCGCAGGAAGCGCGATGACCCCAGCACGCCCTCGTCCGACCACTCCAGGGTCTGCTCGGGCGGCGCCGTGAACATGACGAAGAGCCGCACGGTGTCGGCGCCGAAGCGTTCCACGAGCTGCTGCGGATCGACCCCGTTATTGCTCGACTTGGCCATCTTGCCCAGGCCTTGGTACTGCACATCCACGACCGCGCCGCCGGGCAGCTGGGTGGTGAAGCGCTTGCCGCCCGCCGCCCGCTCGGTACTCGTGACCTGCGCCGGGTCGAAGAACTGGCGTCGGCCTTCGGCCAGATCCCGTGAATAGATATGATTCAGCACCATGCCCTGGGTCAGAAGATTGCTGAACGGCTCATCGACGCTGGGCAGTTGCAGGTCGCGCATGACCTTGGTCCAGAAGCGCGCGTACAGCAGGTGCAGGATGGCGTGTTCGATGCCGCCGATGTACTGGTCGACCGGCATCCAGTAACGGACCCTTTCATCCACCATGGCCTGCGCGTTGTCGAAGCTCGCAAAGCGCAGGAAGTACCAGGAGGAATCCACGAAGGTATCCATGGTGTCGGTTTCGCGGCGTGCGTCGGCCCCGCAGCGCGGACAGCCGCATGCGTAGAATGCAGCCGTCTTGGTCAGCGGATTGCCGCTGCCATCGGGTACCAGGTCTTCAGGCAGCACCACCGGCAACTGTTCCTCAGGCACCGGCACGTCCCCGCAGGCCGGGCAATGGATCAGGGGAATCGGGCAGCCCCAGTAGCGCTGTCGTGAAATGCCCCAGTCGCGCAGCCGAAACTGCACGCGCTTGCGGCCGATGCCGCGCGCCTCGAGCGCCGCGGCGATGGCATCCACGGCGGCCTGGTAGTCAAGGCCGGAGAACTCACCGGAGTTCACCGTGACTCCGTGTTCTCCGTATGCATCCTGCCAGGGTGCACTCACCGTGATGTAGGCGCCGGTGGCCGACTTCACCACGGTCTCGATCGGAATACCCGTACGCAAGGCGAACTCGAAGTCGCGCTGATCGTGGGCCGGCACGCCCATCACCGCGCCCTCGCCATAGGCCATCAGGACGTAGTTGGCGATCCACACCTCGACCGGCTTGCCGGTGAAGGGATGCAGCACATGCAGCCCGGTGCGCACGCCCTTCTTCTCCTGCATCGCGAGGTCGGCTTCCATGACGCTGCCGCGCTTGCACTCGGCGACGAAGGCCGCGATCCCTTCGTCATGGGCGGCGACCGCGGTGGCAATGGGATGCTCGGCCGCGATGGCCAGGAAGGTCGCGCCAAACAGCGTGTCGGCGCGTGTCGTGAAGACCTTCAGCCGACCCTCAGCGCCCATCAGGCGCGCCAGGTCAGGGCCGTAGGCGAAGCCGATCTCGGTGCCAACACTGCGGCCGATCCAGTTGGCCTGCATCAGCCGCACGCGCTCCGGCCAGCCCTCCAGGTCCTCGAGCGAATCGAGCAGCTCCTGGGCATAGCGCGTGATGTTGAGGTAGTACATCGGGATTTCGCGCTTCTCGATGAGCGCGCCGGTGCGCCAGCCCCGGCCATCGATCACCTGCTCGTTGGCGAGCACGGTCTGGTCCACCGGATCCCAGTTCACGACGCCGGTACGCCGGTACGCGATGCCCTTTTCCAGCATGCGCAGAAACAGCCATTGATTCCAGCGATAGTAGGCCGGATCGCAGGTCGCGATCTCGCGCCGCCAGTCGATCGCCAGGCCCAGCGACTGCAGCTGTCCCTTCATGTAGGCGATGTTGTCGCGGGTCCACTGGGCCGGCGGCACGCCGTTTTGCATGGCCGCGTTCTCGGCCGGCAGGCCAAAGGCATCCCAACCCATGGGCTGCATCACTGTGCGGCCCTGCATGCGCATGAAACGCGCGAGCACATCGCCGATGGTGTAGTTGCGCACATGGCCCATGTGCAGCCGCCCCGAGGGGTAGGGGAACATGGACAGGCAGTAGAACTTGCGCCCCCCGGAATTTTCGCGGGCCGCGAAGGCTGCGGTTCTGTCCCAATAGTCCTGGGCGGCCCGTTCGATGGCCGCCGGGTCGTAGTGGTCCTGCATGGCGGATCAGTTGAGGCGCAGCGGTACGAAAATCTGCTGGTCCTGGCGTTGGATCAGGAGCGCCACGGTCTTGCCCGCGGTCTTCGCCGCCGCCTGCAGCTCGGCGGTGCTGTGCACGGCCTTGCCATTGACGCCGAGGATGATATCGCCGGCCTGGACACCGGCCGCAGCCGCGGGGCCTGCGACACTTTCCACCACCAATGTGCCGTCGGTCTGCGCCTGCTGCTTCTCATCTGCGCCGAGTGCGCGCACGGTCAGTCCCAGGCGCTCGGCCTGGCCGCTGCTCGGGCCCTTGGGGGTGCGGTTCGCAGCGGTCTTCTCGGTGGCGTCATCGCTGACCAGAGCGATCTTCACCATGATGTCCTGGGCCTTGCGATCGCGCCATACCGACAGGCGCGCATCGCTGCCCACGTGCATGTTGGAAATGAGCAGCGAGAGCTCGCCGTAGTGATCGATCGTCTGGCCGTTGACGCCGAGAATGACGTCGCCGGGTTTGATGCCGGCTTTTTCGGCCGGCCCGCCCGCCTCGACGCTGCTGACCAGCGCGCCCCGCGGCCGCCCCAGCCCAAAGGATTCGGCGAACGCGGCGTTCACGTCCTGAATCGACACCCCGATGCGGCCGCGCACCACGTGGCCGGTCTTGATGAGCTGGTTTTCGACATTGACGGCGATGTCGATGGGTATGGCGAACGACAGGCCCATGTAGCTGCCGGTCTGGCTGAATATCTGCGAATTGATGCCGACCACCTCGCCGCGCGTATTGAACAGCGGGCCACCGGAGTTGCCCGGGTTCACCGCCACGTCGGTCTGGATGAAGGGCACCACCGAGTTGTCGTTGGGGAGTGAGCGCGCGGTGGCGCTGACAATGCCCGCGGTCGCTGTGTTGTCGAAGTTGAAGGGCGAACCGATGGCCACCACCCATTGACCGGGCTTCAGCTGCCGCGGGTCGCCGATCTTCACCACCGGCAGGTCCTTGGCATCGATCTTGATGACGGCGACATCGGTGCGCTCGTCCTGGCCGACGACCTTGGCCTGGAACTCACGTCGGTCGGTGAGTTTGACGGTGACGGTTTCGGCCGCTGACACCACGTGGGCATTGGTCAGGATGTAGCCGTCCTGGCTGACGATGAATCCCGACCCCGTGCCATGCGCGGGCGGCGTATTGCGCTGCTGGCCACCCTGATTGGGAATGCCGAAGCGGCGGAAGAAATCATTCAGCGGATCATCCGCATCCGGACCACCGCGGCCCGCGGCCTGCGGCCGCTCGACCACTTCCACGTTCACCACGGCCGGCCCATAGCGCTCCACCAGCGCCGAGAAGTCGGGCATGGTGATCGCGGGCAGCGGTTCGGCGGCCCGGGCCGGAGGGGCGGCCTGGGCCAGGCACACTCCCTGAAGGATTCCAAAGGTCACCGAAGCGACTACTGCGAACGCTGCCCCGCGGGCCGACCGTGAAAAGGTCATGTACGACTCCGAACCATTAGCGGCCAAGTTTGTGTCTACCCCGGCGGATATACCCCAGGGCCAGGATCGCTGCCAGCGTGGTGGCAGCCAGGGAAATTATCAACCAGTTTCCAACCCGAGCATAAGGTGGCAGGCCCAGCATCGGTATCACCGAGGTACGCAGCACGGTGGGCACCCAACCCGGTGCCGTGACCAGGACCCTGCCGTCCGGCCCGATGACCCCCGAAACCCCGTCGTTTGCCGCCCGGATCAGGTAGCGGCCGGTTTCGATCGCGCGCATCTGCGCAATCTGCAGGTGCTGGTAGCGGGCCGTGGAATGACCAAACCAGGCGTCATTCGTCACGGTCACAAGTGCATTGGCCGTGCGCAGCATGTGCAGGTTGTCACTGCCGTAGGCGTCGTCATAGCAAACCGCCGGCAGCAGCACCAGACCGCCTGCCGACAGAGGCGGCTGGTGCGTTCCACCGTAGGTGAACCCCTGGTACGGCAGATCCAGCAGCTGCAGCCATTTATGGGCAAAAGCAGGCCCCGGAATGACTTCGGTGAAGGGCACCAGGTGCATCTTGTCGTAGAAATCGACGCTGTCGGCAAGCGTCATGATGGAGTTGAACGATTCCTGCCTGCTGTTCTCGCGCAGCATGCCCACCACCATCGCCGAATGGTGCGCATAGGCCTCGTGGTAGCGCTCCAGCATATAGTCGCCGAAGTGCTGCACGATGTCCGGCAGGGCCGCCTCCGGCCAGAAGATGACCTGCGCGCCCAGGGCCTTGCGGGTCAGGTCGCGGTAAGTATCCGCCTCGAAATCGATATCCTGGCGCTGCAGCTTCTCATCCTCGGGGATATCGCCCTGCACGATGGCGATGCTGATCGCCGGGCCCGAGGGTTTGGTCCAGGCGATGCCGCGCAGCGCCCCCGGCACCACCCAGATCAGCAGCAGAACCACTACCGCGGCGAGCCGTTCGCGCCGCGTTCCCATGCCCAGCGTCACCAGCGCGCCCGCCCCCAGGAGCAGCAGCGCCGAGACACCATAGACGCCCAGTACCGGGGCAATGCCCGCCATCCAGGTTCCGGTCTGCGAGTAGCCCAGGGACAGCCAGGGAAAGCCGGTCAGGAACCAGCCGCGGAACCATTCCACCAGCAGCCAGGCGGCCGGCAGGCCCGCCATCCAGCGCAGCGCTCCGGTGGCCGGCAGCCACCGGGCGCTGGCCCAGCCCAAGAGCGCGCCGTACAGCGACAGGATGCAGACCATGCCGCCCATGGCGATGAAGGCGACCCAGACGGGCGCCGCGCCGATGGTGTGGATGCTGATGTAGAGCCAGTAGGTGCCGCTGGCAAAGGTGCCGAAGCTGAACCAGAACCCCAGGGCCGCCGCATGCCGGGGCCGGGCACCCTGCCACAGCGCCATGAGCAGCGCCGGCGACAGCAGCCCCAGCAGCCACAGGTTCATCGGCGCAAATGCGGTGGACAAAGCCGCGCCGGCGGCGGCGGCGAGGGCCAACCGGACTCGCAGATCCGCCAGCATCAGTCGGCCACGGGTGCCGGTGGCGGTGGCAGGTCGCGCGGACTGGTCACCCGCAGCTGGTCGATGCGGCGCCGGTCGACGCGCACGACGCGCAGTTCCAGTCCCTCCAGGGTCACCGCCTCGCCCCGTCGCGGCAGACGGCCCAGGGCTTTCATGACCAGGCCTGCGACCGTGTCGAAGTCTTCATCCGCGAAGCGGGTACCGAAGTACTCATTGAATTCGTCCAGCCGCGTCACGCCCCGCACCAGGTACTGGTGCTCGGCCTCCTTGCGGATGTTCTGATCGTCCTCCTCGATATCGAACTCGTCGTCGATTTCCCCGACGATCTGCTCGATCACATCCTCGATGGTCACCAGGCCCGAGACCCCGCCGTATTCATCGACCACGATCGCCATGTGATTGCGGTTGCGGCGGAATTCCTTGAGCAGCGTGTTCAGGCGCTTGGACTCCGGCACGAACACCGCCGGACGCATGAACTCACGGATATCGAATCGCTCCTGCTTGGCGGCCACGGTGAGGCGCAGCAGATCCTTGGCGAGCAGGATGCCCACGATGTCGTCGCGGTCATCATCCATGACCGGGAAACGCGAATGGCCGCTGTCGATGACCCGCGCCAGCAGGTCCGGCGCGGGCTCCTCGCGCCGCACCACCGCCATCTGCGCGCGTGGCACCATGATGTCGCGCACCTGCAGATCGGCGACATCCAGCACCCCCTGCAGCATCGCCACCGCTTCGCCATCGATGAGGCCGTTCTCACGTGCCTCATGCATACGCGCCACGAGGGCCTCCCGATCATGCGTGTCCCCGGCCAGCGTCTGGGTAATGCGGCGCAGCCAGCGTCCGGTCGTATTTCCGTCTTTGGACACCTAGAGGCTCCGGTAAGGATTGTTGATGCCGAAGCGCTTCAGTACTGCCACCTCACGACGCTCCATGCGTCGTGCCTCATCATCCTGCTCGTGGTCATAGCCCAGAAGATGCAGCGCACCGTGGATCACCAGGTGCGCCCAATGCGCCTTGAGGGCCTTGCGTTGCTCGCGGGCCTCCTCGCGCACCACCCGGGCACAGATCACGAGGTCCCCGAGTGGTCGTGGTGCCTGTCCGGCGGCCGGCAGCCGCGGCACCGGGAACGACAGCACATTGGTGGGCCGGTCGCGACCGCGGTAGCGGGCATTCAGGCGTTTGCTTTCGGCCGGCCTCACCACCCGCACGGCAAGCTCAGCACCGGCCGCACGACGGCCGAGGGCGGCACTGGCCCACGTGCGGATCTCAGTTGAGGTGGGCGCCCAGTCGCGACCCTGCCGCAGCACATCGACCAGCAGCGGCGTGCCGGTGGCGGGCGGCTTCACGGCGCGTCACTCTGGGCTTCATAGGCCTGCACGATGCGCTGGACCAGCGGATGGCGCACGACATCGCGCGCATCGAAGAAGGTGAAGGACACTCCCGACACACCCTTGAGTACCCCCAGGGCATGGCGCAGCCCCGAGAGCTTGCCATGCGGCAGATCGGTCTGGGTGACATCCCCGGTGACCACCGCACGCGAGCCGAAGCCGATGCGGGTCAGGAACATCTTCATCTGTTCCGGCGTGGTGTTCTGCGCCTCGTCCAGAATGATGAATGAGTCATTCAGCGAGCGGCCGCGCATGAAGGCGAGCGGCGCCACTTCGATCACATTGCGCTCGATGAAGCGGGCAACGCGGTCGAAGCCCAGCATTTCGTACAGTGCGTCATACATGGGTCGAAGATAGGGATCGACTTTCTGCGTCAGGTCTCCGGGGAGGAAACCCAGGCGCTCGCCGGCCTCGACCGCCGGTCGCACCAGCACCAGGCGCCGCACGCGCTCGGACTGCAGGGCCTCCACCGCCGAGGCCACCGCCAGATAGGTCTTGCCGGTGCCTGCCGGACCGACGCCAAAGGTCAGATCACTGACCTTGATCTGCTTGAGATAGTCACGCTGATGTCCACCGCGCGCGCGGATGGCGCCGCGCTGCACGCGAATCGAGTCGTCCGGGTCGCGGCCGGCGGGGGATTCGGCGTCGCTGGTGCGCTCGTGCAGCGTCAGATGCACCCGATGCGGCGTCACGTCCTCGTCCTTGGACATCCGGAAGAGTTCCCGCAGCGTGTCCTCGGCCTCCGAAGCGCGCTCGCCCACCACGCGAAACAGCTCCCCGCGCCGATGCACCTCGACGTTCAGACGATCCTCGACCAGTCGCAGGTTCTCATCCAGCGGGCCACACAGTTTCGCCAGCCGCGCATTGTCGGCCGGCTCGAGCTCAAACTCACGCTGCATCGCGTACCTTGAGGCGGCCGCGCAGCGTATGCGCGCGGGCTTCGGTTATGGTCACATCGACAAAGCGATTCATGAGGGATTCGGGACCTGCGAAGTTGACCCAGCGGTTGTTTTCGGTGCGGCCGGCGAGTTCGCGCGCATCGCGGCGCGCCGGCCGCACCACCAGCACGCGCTGCACGGTATCCACCATGCGCTCGCTGATGAGGCGCGCCTGGTCGTCGATCAGCGCCTGCAGTTCCTCGAGCCGCTGCTGTTTGCGGGCCTGCGGAATCTCATCCGGCAGCGCGGCGGCCGGCGTGCCGGGGCGGCGGCTGTAGAGAAAGCTGAACGAGGAATCGAAACCGACATCGCGTATCAGCTGCAAGGTGGCGGCAAAATCACGCTCGCTCTCACCCGGGAAACCGACGATGAAATCCGAGGATATGCTGATGTCCGGACGCACCGCCCGCAGTTTGCGGATGCGGTCCTTGAACTCCAGCGCCGTGTAGCCGCGCTTCATCAGCGACAGCACCCGGTCCGAGCCGCTCTGGACCGGCAGATGCAGGTGGTTGGCGAGCTGCGGAACGTTGGCGTACGCCTCGATCAGGCTGTCGGTGAACTCCACCGGATGTGAGGTCGTGAAGCGGATGCGCTCGATGCCGCGGATGCCCGCGACGTGATGGATGAGCGTCGCCAGGTCCACCCGCGCGCCATCGGCCATGGGCCCGGCATAGGCGTTGACGTTCTGCCCCAGGAGCGTGACTTCACTGACGCCCTGGTCGGCGAGCGCCCGCACTTCGCCGAGGACGTCGCCCAGGGGCCGGCTGATTTCCTCCCCGCGCGTGTAGGGCACGATGCAGAAGCTGCAGTAGCGGCTGCAGCCTTCCATGATGGAGACGAAGGCCGCGGCACCCTCGGCGCGCGGCGGCGGCAGTTCATCGAATTTCTCGATGGCGGGAAAACTGACATCGACGACACTGCGCCCGCTGCTGCGCAACTGCGCCATCATCTGCGGCAATCGGTGCAGCGTCTGGGGACCGAACACCAGATCCACGCACGGCGCCCGCTTGACGATTGCTCCGGCTTCCTGGCTCGCGACACAACCGCCCACGCCGATGACGACATGGGGACGCGCGGCCTTGATGGCCCGCCATTCACCCAGCAACGAATACACCTTGTCCTCGGCTTTTTCGCGCACCGAGCAGGTGTTCATGATGAGAACGTCGGCCTCGGCCGCGTTGTCGGTGGGAGTCAGGCCAGCGCTGCTGTGCAGGACATCCGCCATCCGCGCGGAGTCGTACTCGTTCATCTGGCAACCGAACGTCTTGATGAAATAGCGGCCGGACATACCTGGAAGACCATTGAGACAGAGGCGATTTTACCGTGCCGGGGGTGAGCGGCGTGGTGAAACTGCGAATCGCGACGTCCTGGCCCGAACTGGTTGCGTCATTCCTTAAAATACCTTATAAATTGGAAAATAGAGTACTTTACGTAAGGTTACATCCCACCATGAGCCCGCACCCCAGTTCCACCCTCGCGGCCACCCTGCTCAGCGTCGATCAGGTGGCCCAGATCCTGAAGCTGCACGTGCGCACCGTGCGCAACTACGTCCGCGACGGCCGCCTGAAGGCGACCCGCATCGGCAAGCAGTACCGCATTACCCTGGGCGACCTGGAGAGCTTCACCGGCGGCCCCGTCGAGAGCCACGATGACCGGGTGCTGGGACCCGCCGGCCGGGTGCAGGTTTCCAGTGTCTTCACGGTGGATGGCGTCACGCCGGCGCTGGCCAATCGTCTGACCACGTCGCTCATCGCGACCTCCAACGGGCCGCGCGCGCCCGGTCAGTCACTGAGCCTCACCACGGCGTATGACGTCGAGTTCGATCGCCTGCGGGTACTGATGACCTCGGACCTGCCGACGCTGCGCAGCTACCTGCCGCTGATCGAGGCGGTGCTGGAGCTGCGTTAGAACGGAATATCGTCGTCGAAGTCGTGCTCGGTGCTGGTGGCCGGGGCGTCGCTGAAGTCGCCGCCCCCGGTCTCGCCCTTGGGCGCCGCACCGCGGCCTGCGTCACGCCCGCCGCCGGACTGGCCAGCACCGGACTGGCCAGCACCGGACTGGCCACCACCACCCTGGCCGCGCCCGCCCAGCATCTGCATGTCATTGCCGACGATTTCGGTGGAGTAGCGGTCGTTGCCGGTCTTGTCCTGCCACTTGCGGGTGCGCAGCCGACCCTCGATGTACACCTGCGAGCCCTTCTTCAGATACTCCGCGGCCACTTCGGCGGTGCGGCCGAAGAGCACCACGGTGTGCCACTCGGTCTGTTCCTTGAACTCGCCGGACTGCTTGTCCTTCCAGCTTTCGGTGGTGGCGATGCGCAGGTTGGCGATGCTGGAGCCCGAAGGCAGGGCACGCACTTCAGGATCCTGACCCAAATGACCGATGAGAATGACCTTGTTGATGCCGCGAGCCATGGCAAACCTTCCTTAAGCGCAAATCGTCTCCACATAGTGTAGACGGACGGCGCGACCGACGCGACGGCGTATGCTTGCCGGTTTGTTCACTTTTGACCCCCGGGGACGGGTAGTCCCGCGAGACTCATGCAGTACATCCGCATCCGCGGCGCCCGCACCCACAATCTTCGTGCCCTGGACCTGGACCTGCCGCGTGACCGGCTGATCGTCTTCACCGGGCTGTCCGGGTCGGGCAAGTCCTCACTCGCCTTTGACACGCTGTACGCCGAAGGCCAGCGCCGCTATGTCGAGTCGCTGTCCGCCTATGCGCGCCAGTTCCTGTCGATGATGGACAAGCCGGATGTCGACAGCATCGAGGGCCTCTCTCCCGCCATCGCCATCGAGCAGAAGGCGACCTCGCACAATCCGCGCTCCACCGTCGGTACCGTCACCGAGGTCTATGACTATCTGCGGCTGTTGTTCGCGCGTGCCGGAACCCCACGCTGCCCGGACCACGGCATCGACCTGACGGCGCAGACCGTCAGCCAGATGGTCGATCAGGTGCTGAAGCTGCCGGCGGACACCCCCATTGCGCTACTCGCGCCGCTCATCAGCGACCGCAAGGGCGAACACAGCCAGGTGTTTGAAGATCTATCACGCCAGGGCTTCGTGCGGGTGCGGATCGATGGCCACATTCACGAGCTCGACGCGCGACCGGAGCTTGACCCCAAGCGCAAACACAGCATCGAAGCCGTAGTGGATCGCCTGAAGGTGCGGCCCGAGAGCAGCTCGCGGCTGGCTGAATCCTTCGAGACCGCCCTGCGGCTCTCGGGCGGCCTCGCGCACCTGATACACCTGCCGGGCAGCAGCGTAGCCGCGGGTGAGCCGGTGGTGTTTTCGAGCCGACATGCCTGCCCGGTGTGCGGCTACAGCGTGCCGCCGCTGGAGCCGAAGCTGTTTTCTTTCAACAACCCCGCCGGCGCCTGCCCGGCCTGCGACGGACTGGGTGTCAAACAGTTCTTCGATCCGCGGCTCATCATCACCAACAGTTCACTGTCTCTGGCCACTGGCGCCGTGCGCGGCCGCGATCGCAACAACTCGCATTACATGGAAATCGTGGCGTCGCTTGCGCGCCACTACGGCTTTGACGTGGAGAGCCCCTGGGAGGATCTGCCGCAGAAGGTCCGCAAGGTGCTGCTGGAGGGCAGCGGCGCGGAACTGGTCGAGTTTCGGCAGCAGCAGATCAACGGCCGCACCGCCAAGAAGCGCCAGAAGTGGGAAGGCTTCATGCCCTATATGGAGCGCCGTTATCGGGAGACCCAATCGGCGCGGGTGCGCGAGGAGCTGGCCAAGTACCTGGGCACCCAGGCCTGCCCGGAGTGTGCGGGGACGCGCCTGAACCGCACCGCGCGCTTCGTGTTCGTCGGCGATCACACCCTGCCGCAGATTGCGCATCTGTCGGTGGGCGATGCGCTGGTGAGGCTGCGCGGCCTGCAGTTGCCCGGCTGGCGCGCCGAAGTTGCGGCACGCATTCTCAAGGATGTCGGCGATCGGCTGCGTTTCCTCAAGGACGTGGGACTGGACTACCTGACGCTGGATCGCAGTGCCGAATCACTCTCCGGCGGTGAGGCGCACCGCATCCGCCTGGCAAGTCAGGTGGGATCGGGCCTGACGGGGGTCATGTACATCCTCGATGAGCCCTCCATCGGACTGCACCAGCGCGACAATGCGCGCCTGCTGGGCACCCTGGCGGCGCTGCGCGACACCGGCAATACGGTGATTGTCGTCGAGCACGACACCGACGCCATCCTGGCGGCCGACCATGTGGTGGACCTGGGGCCGGGAGCCGGCGTACACGGTGGCCACATCGTCGCCAGCGGCACGCCGGATGAAATCAAACGCAACCCGGCTTCGCTCACCGGCCAGTACCTGAGCGGGGCACGCGCCATCGAGGTGCCCAAGGCGCGCACGCCGCGAATTTCCGGCCGCAGCCTGCGCATTTTGGGCGCCACGGGCAACAACCTGCGCGATGTGGACGTGGAAATTCCGCTGGCCCTGTTCACCTGCGTCACCGGAGTTTCCGGCTCGGGAAAATCCACGCTGATCAACGACACGCTGTTCAATCACGCCGCCGCGCATCTGAACGGGACGCCCCGCGAGGCCGCGCCGTGCCGCAGGCTCGAAGGCCTGGAACACATCGATCGCGTGATCGACATCGATCAAAGCCCGATTGGCCGCACACCCCGCTCAAATCCCGCGACCTACACCGGACTCTTCACGGTGCTGCGCGAACTGTTCGCGGCGGTGCCCGAGAGTCGGGCGCGTGGCTATGATGCGGGTCGCTTCAGCTTCAACGTCAAGGGCGGCCGCTGCGAGGCCTGCGAGGGCGATGGCGTCCTCAAGGTCGAAATGCACTTCCTGCCGGACGTCTACGTGCCCTGCGATGTGTGCAAGGGCCAGCGCTACAACCGCGAGACCCTGGAAATCCGCTACCGCGGCAAGAACATCCACGAAGTGCTGGAGATGACCGTGGAGGATGGTCTGCGCTTCCTCGCCAACGTGCCGACGATCGCCAGCAAGCTGACCACGCTCAATGACGTAGGCCTTTCCTATATGCGGCTCGGCCAGAATGCCACCACGCTATCGGGCGGGGAGGCCCAGCGCGTGAAGCTGGCGCGCGAGCTCGCCAAGCGCGCGACGGGCCGGACGCTCTATATCCTGGATGAACCCACCACCGGATTGCACTACGCGGACATCGAGCAACTGCTACGCGTCCTGCACCGCTTGCGCGATGAGGGCAACACGGTGGTCGTCATCGAGCACAACCTGGATGTGATCAAGACCGCGGACTACCTCATCGATTTGGGGCCAGAAGGCGGCGCCGGCGGCGGCCAGGTCGTCGCCACCGGCACGCCCGAGGCGGTGGCCTCGGTCAAGGCCTCGCACACCGCCCGCTACCTGAAACCACTGCTGACATAACGGGCAACGATTCACCCGGCCCGCATGGCAATTTTGCGGTTTGATGATATTGCAAATGCGAACGGTTCTCATGATACTTGGCTCATGGATACCGCCGTTCGAAACCAGTCCGTCGACACCACCCTGCCGACCGCCCTGAGCAATCTGCGTCCGGGCACGGCTGCCACCATCGTGGCGGTGGGCTCGGCGACCGAAGGCGTGAGCCAGATGGAACTGCGACTGCTTGAACTGGGCTTTATTGCCGGAGAGCGGGTCGAAGTCGTCGCCGAGGCCCGTCCCGGGCGCGATCCGTTCGTCGTGCGGGTTGGTACCACCCAGTTCGCCCTGCGCCGCTGCGAGGCGCAGAACATCTGGGTCGAGGACGCCCTGCCCCTTTGAGCGCCGAAGCCGCCACGGCTGGCCTCTCCCTGTCGCTGGTAGGCGTTCCGAACTGCGGCAAGACTGCGCTCTTCAATCGCCTCACCGGCAGCCGCCAGAAGGTGGCCAACTACCCAGGAGTCACGGTCGAGCGCAAGGAGGGGCGCTTTCTGGGCCGCGGCAACGGCCGGGCCTACCGCCTGCTGGACCTGCCCGGCGCCTACAGCCTGCAGCCCACCACCCTGGATGAGGCCATCACCCGGGACATCGTGCTGGGGCGCCATGCCTCCGAACAGCCACCCGATCTGATCGTCTGCGTGGTGGATGCCACGAACCTGCGCCTGAACCTGCGACTGGTTCTTGAGCTGAAGCGCCTCGGCCGGCCGATGGTCGTGGCCCTGAACATGTCGGACCTGGCGCGCGCCCGCGGCTTCCGGCTCGACAGCGCCGCGCTGTCCCGGGCCATCGGCCTGCCGGTGGTGGAGACCGTCGCGATCCGCCCGGGCGGGGAGCGGGAACTGGTGGCGCTGCTGGATCGCACCCCGCCACCGCAGGCTGGTCCGGCTCAGGTGGAGTTCAGTGGCGTGAGCGCGGCAGAGATCCAGGCCACCCAGGCGCAGGTGCGACAGATCCTGGACGATATCGGCTATCGGGTTCCGGCACGGCTGCGCTTGCTGCAGCAACTGGACGGGCTGGTGCTGCATCCGGTGAGCGGGCCGCTGCTGTTGGGCGTGGTGCTGTTCCTGATGTTCCAGGCAGTGTTCAGCTGGGCCAAGTGGCCCATGGATGCCGTGCAGAAGGGCATGGCGGACGTGGGAGGCTGGGTCGGAGCGCATCTTGCCGATGGCCCCCTGCGGCACCTCCTGGTCGATGGTGTGATCGCCGGTGCCGGCAGCGTCCTGGTGTTCCTGCCGCAGATCCTGATCCTGTTCGCCTTCATCCTGGCGCTGGAGGATTCGGGTTACCTGCCGCGGGCGGCCTTCCTGCTCGACCGGCTCATGGGCAAAGTCGGTCTTTCCGGTCGCGCCTTCATTCCGCTGCTGTCGAGCTTCGCCTGTGCCATCCCCGGGATCATGGCCACACGCACCATTCCGGCGGCACGCGATCGGCTGACCACCATCATGATCGCCCCGCTGATGACCTGCTCGGCGCGACTCCCGGTGTACACGCTGCTGATCGGCGCCTTCATCCCGCGCCGCTCGCTCGGACCCTTCAATCTTCAGGGCATCACCCTGTTCGCGCTGTACCTCTTTGGCGTTGCCGGCGCCATGATTGTCGCCTTCGCGATCAAGCGCGTGTTCATGCGCGGTGACTATCACCCGCTGATGCTCGAGCTGCCCGAATACAAGTGGCCCAACATCCGCAATCTGGTGCTGGGCCTGTGGGAGCGGGCACGCATCTTCCTGGGTCGAGTCGGTTCGGTGCTGCTGACGCTGATGGTGGTGCTGTGGGTGCTATCGAGTTTTCCCGCGCCGCCGCCAGGCGCCACGGCACCGGCGATCGCCTACAGTCTGGCAGGTCGCATCGGCCATGCACTGCTGCTGGTGTTCGCGCCGATCGGCTTCAATTGGCAGATCTGTGTGGCACTGGTCCCGGGCCTGGCGGCACGCGAGGTGGCGGTCGGCGCGCTGGGTACCGTGTACGCCATGTCGGCGGCCGGGCAGAACGTGGCAGGGGCGCTGCAACCCATTCTCGCCCACGGCTGGACCGTGGCGACGGGGCTGTCGCTGCTGGCCTGGTACGTATTCGCTCCGCAATGCCTGTCGACGCTGGCCGTGGTCCGCCGCGAGACCAATACCTGGCGCTATCCGGCCCTGATGGCGGTCTACCAGTTCGCCCTGGCGTACCTGACATCGTTCATCACCTATCGCGCGGCGCTGGCTGCGGGGCTGGGCTGAATGCTCGCGGTCCAATGGTGCGTGGTGGTGCTGGTGGTGGCGGTCAGCGCCGTATACAGCGTTTGGCGGCTGCTGGGAGTCAGGCAGCGGCTGTGGTTGCTCGATCAACTAATACCCATTGCACGAGTGGCCAACGTGGCCTGGCCGGCGCAACTGAAGGCCGCTCTGCAGGTGCAGGCCCTGAAGGGCTGCGGTAGCTGCGGGGCTAACGCCGACGCGGTCCCGACTCGAAGGTCTGGCGCACCTCGCCATTGACAGTCCGCTCCTCGAAATGGCCGGCGGTGTAGGTGGTCACGACCCGGCGCCAGAATTTCACGGCATTGGGATTGCGCTGGTATTCGTTGATCTCCCAGCGACCCGCGAAGCGGTCCAGGATCAATTGCACGGCGCCCCGTCCCAGGCCCAGGCCGCGGTGGTTGCGGGCGATGAAGAACTCACCCATGCGGTAGTCCGCGGTGCCAGCGGTCACCCGGGCCACCATGGCGAAGCCCACCGGCAGTTGCGATTGCGCAATGACCAGCGGGTAGGCATTGGGATCGCCAAACCATCGGGCCACCTGATCGGGCTCGCGATGTCCCACTTCACCCAGAACCGGGAAGATCCCGGTGCTCATGGGGTCCAGGTCATCCATGTAGTCCCGGAACACCTTCGCGATCCAGGAGCGGTCTTCCCGCGAAGCGCGCGCGTCTCGCAGACTGATGGTCAAAGTCCGATCCTTCAACAAAAAGCCCGGAGCCGTGCTCGCGCGCCGGTCCGGGCCATTTGCGAGCCCACGGTCGAGCTCGAACAGTAACTGCGAGGTTACTTACGGCGAGCTGGAAGGCGCCGAGGCCGGAGCAGAAGCGGCAGCAGCTGCATCCGCGGCCGAGCTGGCAGCAGAGGAAGCGGCATTGGCATCGGCGGCGGCAGAGGAGGCAGAGGCAGCGGCCGAATCCGCGGCAGCCGGAGCGGTCGTGTCCGTCTTCGCGCAGGCAGCCAGCACGAGCGCGGCAACGAGAGCGCTGAGAACGAGTTTTGTCTTCATTGAGCTGTACCCCGAAAAAGAAAAAGGCAAACGGTGAGAGACCAAATTTAAAACTAACTAGTTAGTCTGGCGATTTCAGATCGCGGCGCAGAATTCTATAGAGTTACAGGCAGTTTTTAAACATTCGTGAACGCCCCGTCATGAATGTCCACCGGATCCGGCGCCAAACAGCGCTGGAACCGGCCTGCGCGCACCGTCTCAGCCACCGCCACATCCTGCGGCGATGCTGCGACTACAATGGAGCATATCGGAAAGTATGGCCGTGACAACCCATGTGCATGATCCAATGGCCCAGCCAGTGACCGACCTGGGGTCCGAGTATGCGGACCATCTGGCGGACCTCCAGGCGCGCTTCAACGGCGCCCTCGAGGGCTGCGGCTACGATGCCGCCCTGATCTATTCGGGCCTGCTTTTACCGGCATTTCGTGATGATCAGAGCTACCCCTTCAGGGCCCAGGCGTGGTTTTCCATCTGGTCCCCGCTGACCCCCGCGCCGGACTGCTTCATCTATGTGAAGCCCGGGTCAAGTCCCAAACTTCTGATCTGCTCGCCAGAGGATTTCTGGTACCAGCAGGCGACCTTTCCTACAGGCGACTGGACGCGACATTTCTCGATACAGCTGCTGCCCAGCCTCGCTGCGGCACGCGCCGCACTGCCGCAGGACCTATCGCGGGTCGCGCTGATCGGTGAGCCCAACCCCGAACTGCGCCACTGGGGCCTGGCGGCCGAGAACCCGGAAAAGCTGCTGCTTGCGCTGGATTTCACGCGCGCGGGGAAGACCCCCTATGAGCGCTCGATGCTGCGGCTCGCGAACCGTCTCGGCGCGACAGGCCATGTGGCGGCAGCAGCGGCCTTTGCAGCCGGCAACAGCGAGTACGGCATCCACCAGGCGTTTCTGGCGGCCATCGGCCAGCGCGAGCAGGAACTCCCCTACAACGCCATTGTGGCCCTCAACGAAGCCGGCAGCGTGTTGCATTATCAAAATCTCAAACGCGAGCCTCCCGCAGCGCACCACTCTTTGCTCATCGACGCCGGCGCGCAGCAGGCGGGCTACGCTTCGGACATCACGCGCACCTACGCCGGCGACAGCAGCACGCCCGGTGCGGGGGACTTTGCGGCCCTCATCAAGGCCATGGACGGCGCCCAGCAATCCCTGTGCGCCCAGGTGCGACCCGGCGTGCAGTGGTCGGATATCCACCTGGCGGCACATCGAGCCGTTGCGACGGTGTTGCGCGCCGCCGGCATCATTAATTGCGATGCCGACGAAGCGCTCGCCACCGGGCTTTCGGGCGTGTTCCTGCCGCATGGCATCGGTCATCTGCTGGGGCTGCAGGTGCATGATGTGGGCGGCTGGCAGCAATCGCCCGCGGGCGGCATCATTCCCCGGCCTCCGGGCCACCCTTACCTGCGCCTGACACGGGCCCTGGAGGCTGGCTTCGTCGTCACCATGGAGCCGGGCCTGTACTTCATCGAGCCATTGCTGGCGCGTGCGCGAGCGGATGCACGCGGCGCCCAAATCAACTGGCGATGTGTCGAAAACCTGCGTAAATACGGCGGAATTCGTATCGAAGATGATCTGGCAGTCACCGCGTCAGGCTGCGAGAACCTGACGCGGGACGCCTTTGCCGCAGCCTAGAGTCAGCGCTTCGCGAGCAGGTCACGGATCTCGGTCAGCAGCACCTCTTCCTTGGTCGGCGCCGGCACGGCCGGGGGCGCCGGCGGCGGCGGCCGCTTCAGGGTATTGATGCCCTTGATCAGGATGAATAGCGCGATCGCCACGATCAGGAATTCGAAAATCGTCTGCCCGAAGCTGCCGTACTTGAGCAGCACCGGCTTGCCTGCCGGATCCAGGCCCAGCCTCACGGCGAGGTCACTGAAGTTGATGCCACCGATGGCGAGGCCGATGGGCGGCATGATGACGTCGGCCACCAGGGAGGCGACGATCTTCCCGAAGGCGGCACCGATCACGACACCGACCGCCAGGTCGATGACGTTACCCTTCATTGCAAATTCTTTGAATTCTGATGCCAGGCTCATAAGGACTCCTTGTTGCCGTAAAGCGAAACGGCCGGGGCGATTATGAGCGGAATCTAGGCCATCGCGTGAGCGCGGGGAGCTGGCAGCCCCAAAAGCGAAAACCCCGCTGCGCGGCGGGGTCTTCACTCAAACAATTAAGTTTGCGTAACGCTGCTATGCGGCAGCCTTTTTCCGACGCCGCGGCTTGGCCTCGGTGGCCGCGGCGGCCTCCTTGGCGGGCGCAGCGGCCTTCTTCTTGCGGGCCGGCTTGGCCGCCGGCTTTTCGGCCACCACCACCTCGCCGGCCTTGTCGACCAGCTGCATGAGCGCCATCGGGGCGTTGTCGCCGGCCCGCGGCACCATGCGCAGGATGCGGGTGTAGCCGCCGGCACGGGCTTTGAAACGCGGCCCCAGGTCGGCAAACAGCTTCTCCACCACGGCCGTGTCGCGCAGGCGGGAGAAGGCCAGGCGGCGATGTGCCTCGCTGTCGGTCTTGGCCAGGGTGATCAGCGGCTCCACCACCCGCCGCAGCTCCTTGGCCTTCGGCAGCGTGGTGCGGATGGTCTCGTGGCGCAGCAGCGACACGCTCATGTTCCGCAGCATCGCGTGACGATGCGGACTGTTGCGTGAGAGCTGGCGGCCGCTCAGTTGGTGACGCATATCTTTATCCTCAAGTCGGGCGCATCAATCAGATGCTGTCCCGCTCCTCATCATGCTTCAGGCCTGCCGGCGGCCAGCCATCCAGGCGCATGCCCAGCATCAGGCCATGGCTCTGCAGGACTTCCTTGATCTCGGTCAGCGACTTCTTGCCCAGGTTCGGCGTGCGCAGCAACTCGACCTCGGTGCGCTGCACCAGATCGCCGATGTAGTGGATGTTCTCCGCCTTCAGGCAGTTGGCGCTGCGGACGGTGAGCTCCAGCTCGTCGACGGGACGCAGCAGGATGGGATCGAACTGCATCTCGGAGACCTTGGTGGCGGCTTCCTCTTCGCCCTGCAGGTCGACGAACACCGACAGCTGATCCTTGAGGATGCCGCCGGCGCGCCGGATGGCTTCCTCGGCATCGATGGTGCCGTTGGTCTCGATGTCGATGACCAGCTTGTCCAGGTCCGTGCGCTGCTCGACGCGTGCCGCATCGACCGAGTAGGTCACGCGGCGGATCGGTGAAAAGGAGGCGTCCAGCTGCAGGCGGCCGATGGGCCGGGTCTGCTCCTCGAAGGCCGCACGCTGCGCCGCCGGGCGATAGCCGCGGCCGCGTTCCACGCGCAGCGTCATCGCCAGCTCTCCGGCCTTGGTGAGGTTGGCGATCACCAGGTCCGGATTCACGACTTCGATGTCATGGTCCAGCTGGATGTCGCCGGCCGTCACCGGACCGGGGCCCTTCTTGTGCAGACGCAGTTCGGCACTGTCGCGGGTGTGCATGCGCAGCGCGACCAGCTTCAGGTTCAGAAGTATGTCGACCACGTCTTCCTGCACGCCCTCGATGCTGGTGTATTCGTGCAGCACGCCATCGATCTCGACTTCGGTGATGGCACTGCCGGGCATGGATGACAGCAATACGCGGCGCAGCGCGTTGCCGAGCGTATGGCCGAAGCCGCGCTCGAACGGCTCAATGACCACGCGCGCCTGGCGCGGCGCAACGGGTTGCACCTTGACCACACGCGGCTTTAAGAACTCTCCAACGGATCCCTGCATAGCGACTCACCTTGCCGGGTTGACCGGCCGCAGATAAAACGAAATCGGACGGTCAATAATCACTACCGTCCGACCCCCGCGGAACTTCCGCAGGCTGCTTGAATTACTTCGAATACAACTCGACGACGAGGTTCTCGTTGATGTCGGGCAGGATCTCGTCCCGCGCCGGCACGGTGCGGAACACGCCCTTGAATTCCTTGTCGTTCACGTCCACCCATTCCGGCAGGCCGACCTGTTGGGCCATCGTCAGGGCGTTGGTGATGCGCAGCTGCTTGCGCGACTTCTCGCGCACCGAGATCACATCCCCGGCGCGGACCTGGTAGGAGGCAATGGTCACGACCTGGTCGTTGACCAGGATGCCCTTGTGGCTCACCAGCTGCCGCGCCTCGGCGCGGGTCACGGCGAACCCCATGCGGTACACCACGTTGTCGAGGCGACACTCCAGCAGCTTCAGCAGGTTCTCACCCGTGGCGCCGCTGCGGCGCGCAGCCTCTTCGTAGTAGTTGCTGAACTGGCGCTCGAGGATGCCGTACATCCGGCGCAGCTTCTGCTTCTCGCGCAGCTGCGTGCCGTAATCCGACAGACGCTGGCGGCGCTCGCCCTTGATGCCGCCCGGAGGCACCTGGAACTTGCACTTGCTCTCGAGCGGCTTGGCACCGCTCTTGAGGAAAAGATCCGTGCCTTCGCGACGGGCGAGCTTGCACGTGGGACCGGTATAACGCGCCATATTCTTGCTTCCTCGCCTTTAGACCCGGCGCTTCTTGGGGGGACGGCAGCCGTTGTGCGGAATGGGCGTCACGTCCGAAATACTGGTGATCTTCAAGCCGCAGGTGTTCAGCGCCCGCACGGCCGACTCGCGCCCCGGGCCCGGACCCCCCACGCGCACTTCCACGTTCTTCAGCCCATGCTCCTGGGCAGCGACCCCGGCCTTCTCGGCGGCCACCTGGGCGGCGAACGGCGTGCTCTTGCGCGAGCCCCGGAAGCCGCAGCCGCCTGAGGTCGCCCAGGACAGCGTGTTGCCCTGACGGTCGGTGATGGTGATGATGGTGTTGTTGAAGCTGGCGTGCACGTGCGCGATCCCGTCGAGCACATTCTTGCGCGCCTTCTTCGGCTTCTTCGGACCGCCGGTCTGCGCGGCGTTCGCGGCGCCCTGCGGTTGTTTCTGTTCGGCCATTATCCTGTTGCCTCGTTACGCCTTGCCCGGCGGTGCGTTCAGCTTGACTGCCTGCTTGCGCGGGCCCTTGCGTGTGCGCGCATTGGTCTTGGTGCGCTGGCCACGGACCGGAAGTCCGCGACGGTGCCGGATGCCCCGGTAGGAACCCAGGTCCATCAGGCGCTTGATGTTCATGGAAACTTCGCGCCGCAGGTCACCCTCGACGGCGAACTTGGCGATCTGCGAGCGCAGCGAATTGACCTCGGCCTCGGTCAGGTCCTTGACGCGTGTGTGCGGGTCGACCCCCGCGGCCGCGCAGGTCTCCACCGCGCGCGAGCGGCCCACGCCGTAGATGTGCTGCAGCCCCACCCACACGTGCTTGTTCATCGGAATATTGATGCCGGCTATGCGAGCCATAAGTTCAACCCTGTCTCTGCTTGTGGCGCTGGTCGCTGCAGATCACATAGACCACGCGCCGACGGCGCACGATCTTGCAGTTCTTGCAGATCTTTTTGACGGATGGACGTACTTTCATGAGGATGTTCCGTAAATATCGGTGCGCGGGCTCAGCCGCCCGCCCCTGAGCGGCCATAGCCGAGCAGGTTCGCCTTCTTGAGCAGACCCGGATACTGATGGGACATCATGTGCGCATTGAGCTGCGACACGAAATCCATCACTACCACCACCACGATCATCAGCGAGGTGCCACCGAACTGGAACGGAACGCCCTGGGATGAAACCAGGAATTCCGGCAGCAGGCACACCAGCGCGACGTACAGGGCGCCCCACAGCGTCAGGCGCGAGAGCACCTTGTCGATGTATTCGCCCGTCTGCTGGCCGGGGCGGATGCCGGGGATGAACGCTCCGGACTTCTGCAGGTTCTGCGCGGTGTCGCGTGAGTTGAACACCAGCGCCGTATAGAAGAAGCAGAAGAACAGGATCAGTGCCGCGTACACCACGAGGTGGGCGGGCTGGCCGTAGCCGAGCGAGTTCGCCACCTTCTGCAGGATCTGGCCGGCGCGGCCGGTGGCGCTGCTGCCGGCGAAGCTGGCAATGGTGGCCGGGAACAGCAGGATGCTGGACGCAAAGATCGGCGGGATCACGCCCGACATGTTGAGCTTGAACGGCAGGTGGCTGCTCTGGCCTGCGAACATGCGGCGCCCGACCTGGCGCTTGGCGTAGTTCACCGGGATGCGCCGCTGCGCGCTCTCCACGAACACCACGAACGCCGTCACACCCAGCACGATGAACACCAGCAGCAGGAAGAACGGACCGGACATTTCCCCGGTGCTCACGGCCTGGGCGGTGTTGCTCACGGCATTGGGGAGACCTGCGATGATGCCCGAGAGGATCAGCATGGAGATGCCGTTACCGACGCCACGCTCGGTGATCTGCTCGCCCAGCCACATCAGGAACAGCGTCCCGGTGGTCATGGTGGCGGTGGCGGTGGCGAGCCACATCATCCCGCCGGCGAGCACCATGTGGTTGTGCGCCAGGGCCACGGCGGCGGCGAACGACTGGAACACGGCCAGCACCACCGTGCCATAGCGGGTGTACTCGGTGATCTTGCGCCGTCCGGACTCGCCTTCCTTGCGCAGCTCCATCAGCGTCGGCACCACCATCGACATCATCTGGATGATGATCGAGGCGGAGATGTAGGGCATCACGCCCATGGCGAAGATCGACAAACGCTGCAGGGCACCGCCGGAGAACATGTTGGCGATTCCCAGGATGCCGTTGGAGTTGTCCTGGAAGAAGCGCGTCACGGCGGCGGGGTCGATACCCGGCACCGGAATGTAGGTGCCGATGCGATACACCACCAAGCCCGCGACCAGAAACGCCAGGCGCCCGCGAATCTCGCTGAAGCGTGACACTTCACCGAGCGCTGCGGACGGGCTGCTGGAGGAGCTTGTGGCCACTGTTGCGTGCGTTCCTGTGCGAACCTTACTTGTCGACCTTGCCACCGGCCGCGGTGATCGCCGCCAGGGCACCCTTGGTCGCGCCGATGCCCTTGAGGGTCACCGCGCGGGCGATGGCACCCGAGAGCACCACTTTGGCGACCTCGGCATGCACTGAGACCACGCCCGCGGCCTTGAGTGCCGCGAGGTCGATGACCGTGCCTTCGACCTTCGCCAGCTCCGACAGCCGCACTTCGGCGCGGGTGGCCTTCATGGCCGAACGGAACCCGACCTTGGGCAGGCGGCGCTGCAGCGGCATCTGGCCGCCTTCGAAGCCGACCTTGTGGTAGCCACCCTTGCGGGCACGCTGGCCCTTGACGCCGCGGCCGCAAGTCTTGCCCTGGCCGGCGGAGGCACCACGTCCCACCCGCAGGCGGTTGCGCTTCGAGCCCTCGGCGGGCGCCAGTTCATTCATTCGCATAGCCATCTCAAGCCTCTTCAACTTTCAGCAGATGCACCGCCGCGTTGATCATGCCGCGGTTCTGCGGCGTATCGGCGACGGCCACGCTCTGGTGCGGCTTGCGCAGGCCCAGCCCGCGAACCGAGGCGGCAATGCTGGCCAGCTGCCCGTTGAGGCTCTTGATCAGCGTCACCTTGACGGATTTTGCAGCCGGCGCCTTCATGCCGTGAGCTCCTCGAGCGTCTTGCCGCGCTTGGCGGCGATTTCCTCGGGCGAGCGCACCTTCGAGAGCGCCTCGATGGTGGCCCGTACCACGTTGATCGGGTTACGTGAACCATAACTCTTGGCCAGCACGTTGCGCACGCCGGCACATTCCAGCACCGCGCGCATGCCGCCGCCGGCGATGACGCCCGTACCATCCGATGCCGGCTGCATCAGCACGCGGGTCGCCCCGTGGCTGCCGCGAACCGCGTAGTGCAGCGTGTCGTTGCGCAACGCCACGTTGATCATATTCTTGCGCGCCTGGGCCATGGCCTTGGAGATGGCGACCGGCACTTCACGCGCCTTGCCAAACCCGAAACCCACCCGGCCGGAACCGTCACCGACCACCGTCAGGGCGGTGAAGCCGAATTGGCGGCCTCCCTTGACGACCTTGGCGGTGCGGTTGACAGCCACGAGCTTCTCGACGAACTCGTCAGCTGATTCTCGGCCTCTTTCTGGTCTTGCCATGATTGGGGTACCTGCTTAGAACTCAAGGCCCGCTTCGCGAGCGGCGTCGGCCAATGCTTTGACACGACCGTGATACTGGAAACCGGCGCGGTCGAACGCCACCTTGCTGATGCCCGCAGCCTTGGCGCGCTCGGCAATGGCGCGGCCGACGGCCTTGGCCGCCTCCACGTTGCCGGTGGTCTTCAGACCCGTGTTCACCGCATCCTGCAGCGTCGAGGCCGCGGCCAGCACCTTGGCGCCGGAGGCATCGGTGAGCTGCGCATAAATGTGCTGCGGCGTGCGATGCACCGAAAGACGGGCCACGCCCAGCTCACGGATGTGCTGGCGGGTCTTGACGGCACGGCGCAGGCGCCGGTCCTTCTTGCTGATCTGGCTCATTTCTTCTTGCCTTCCTTCAGCTCGATCTTCTCGCCGACATAGCGCACGCCCTTGCCCTTGTAGGGTTCGGGGGGACGATAGGCGCGGATCTTCGCCGCCGTCTCGCCCACGACCTGGCAGTCGATGCCCTTGACGACGATCTCGGTCTGGCTCGGCGTCTCGATGGTGATGCCCTCGGGCACCGCGAAATTGACCGGGTGCGAGAACCCCAGGGTCAGGTTCAGCACCTTCCCCTGTGCCTGGGCGCGATAGCCGACGCCCTGCAGTTCAAGCTTTCGCTCGAAGCCCTTGGACACGCCCTCGACCATGTTGGCCAGGTGGGCGCGGGTGGCACCGGCCTGCATGCGCACGGCATCGTCCGCGCTGTACTTGACGTTCAGCACCTTCTCCGCCTGCTCGACCGTGACCCCGGCCTTGAGCACCAGGCTCAGGGAGCCCTTGGCACCCTTGATGGTGACCTTCTCGGCCGAGACCGTGGCCGTCACGCCCTGGGGCAGTGCGACTGGAGCTTTTGCAACTCTGCTCATAACTTGTCCGTTAGGCCACGATGCACAGGACTTCGCCGCCCTGTCCGATCGAACGGGCCTGCTTGTCCGTCATCACGCCCTGGGGCGTCGACACGATCACGGTGCCCATGCCGCCGAGGACCTTCGGCAGTTCGTCCTTGCCGCGGTAGATCCGCAGGCCCGGACGGCTGACGCGCTCGAGGCGATCGATGACGGGGCGCCCGTCGTAATACTTGAGGCCGATGGTGAGCGTGGTCTTCTGCCCTTCGGATTCCAGGCGGACATCAGCCACGTAACCTTCCTCTTTCAGGACGCGCGCGATGGCGGTCTTGAGCTTGGAGGAGGCCATGCTCACTTCGGGTTTGCGCGCGGTCTGCCCGTTGCGGATACGGGTCAGCAGATCGGCGATGGGATCGGTCATGCTCATGCGGCTATTCCTTACCAGCTCGCCTTGGTGAGGCCGGGGATCTCGCCGCGATTCGCGACTTCACGGATCTTCACGCGGGCCAGACCAAACTTGCGATACACGCCGCGCGAGCGGCCGGTGATCGCACAACGATTGCGCTGGCGCGACGGACTCGCATCCCGCGGCAACGCCTGCAGCTGCGCCTGGGCAGCAATGCGGTCCTCGTGCGACGTCTTGGGGCTGCGGATCAGCTCCTTCAACGTCGCGCGCCGGGCCGCGTATTTCTTCACGATTCTGGCGCGCCGCTTGTCGCGCTCGACCATGTTCGTCTTCGCCATAGCCTTCTTAAAACCTCTTACTTCCGGAACGGGAAGTTGAAAGCCTCGAGCAGCGCCCGACCCTGTTTGTTGTCGGTTGCCGTCGTCGTGATTGTGATATCCATGCCCCGGATCTGGTCGACCTGGTCGTACTGGATTTCGGGGAAAATGATCTGCTCTTTGACACCCAGCGTGTAATTGCCGCGGCCATCGAAGGCACGCGCCGAGACACCGCGGAAGTCGCGGATGCGCGGCATCGCGATGCTGATCAGCCGGTCCAGGAACTCGTACATGCGCTCGCCGCGCAGCGTCACCTTGCAGCCGATCGCCAGACCCTCGCGCAACTTGAACGAGGCGATCGACTTGCGGGACTTGCAGATCAGCGGCTTCTGGCCGGTGATCTTGGTCATGTCGCCGACCGCAGCGTCCATCACCTTGCGATCGGCCACTGCCTCGCCCACACCCATGTTGACCGTGATCTTGGTGATCTTCGGCACCTGCATGGGATTGGCGAGCTGCAAGTCGGCCTTGAGCTTCGGTACCACCGTGTCGCGGTAAAACTGTTCTAGTCTTGCCATAGGATCTGTGATTGTCCCGACGCTCACGCGTCGAGCATCTCTCCGTTCGAACTGAAACGCCGCACCTTCTTGCCATCCGCCAGCACCTTGAAGCCGACCCGGTCGGCCTTCTTGGTGGCCGGATTCCAGATCGCAACCTTGGCCACATGCAGCGGCATTTCCTTGGCGAGGATGCCGCCCTGCTTGCCGCCCTGCGGATTCGCACGCGTGTGGCGCTTCACCATGTTGATGCCTTCCACGAGGACATGGTCGTCATCGGGAACCTGCAGCACCGCACCCTGCCGCCCCTTGTCGCGGCCGCTGAGCACGACGACCTGATCGCCTTTACGATACTTTCTCATGACTGCCTCACAGCACTTCGGGCGCCAGCGAGATGATCTTCATGAACGCCGTGCTGCGCAGCTCGCGCGTCACGGGTCCGAAGATGCGGGTGCCGATCGGCTCGAGCTTCTGGGTCAGCAGCACCGCGGCATTGCCGTCGAAGCGGATCAGCGAACCATCGGCGCGACGCACGCCGTGGGTCGTGCGCACGACCACGGCGTCGTATACCTCGCCCTTCTTGACCTTGCCGCGCGGGATCGCATCCTTGACGCTGACCTTGATGACATCGCCAACGGTGGCATAGCGGCGGCGCGTGCCGCCCAGGACCTTGATGCACATCAGGGTGCGGGCGCCACTGTTGTCGGCGGCATTGAGCATGGTGCGCAACTGAATCATGCGATCGCTCCTCAGCCACCCTGTGATGCATGGCTGGTCACCGAGCTGACCTTCCAGGACTTGTGACGCGACATCGGCCGGCACGGCACGATGACGACGGTGTCACCCTCCTTCGCCTTGCCCTCTTCGTCGTGCGCCAGCAGCTTGGTGGTGCGGCGGATGAACTTGCCGTACATGCCATGGCGAACCAACCGCTCGATTTCGACGGCGATGGTCTTCTGCATCTTGGTGCTGACCACTTTACCCGTGAGGGTGCGTTGGCCCTTTGCTTCTACCGTCACTTCTTCTCTCCAGCGATCGCGCTCTGGCGCTGCACCGTCTTCAGCCGGGCGACGTTCTTGCGAACCTTGTCGAACTGGTCGGGCTTCACGGCCTGGCCGGTCGCACGCTGCATGCGCAGGGCGAACTGTTCCTTGCGCAGCTTGATGAGCTCATCGGCGAGCTCGGCGGCGGACTTGGTCCGCAACTCTTTGGCGTCCATTTATCGAACCTGCCGTTTCACGAATGTCGTCGACACAGAGAGCTTGGAGCCTGCCAGGCGGAACGCCTCGCGGGCCGTCACCTCATCCACACCTTCCATCTCGAAGAGCACCTTGCCGGGCTGCACCTTGGCAATCCAGTACTCGACGTTGCCCTTGCCGCTGCCCATGCGCACCTCAAGAGGCTTCTTGGAGATCGGCACATCGGGAAACACGCGGATCCAGATCTGGCCGCCGCGCTTCACGTAGCGCGCCATCGCGCGGCGGGCGGCCTCGATCTCGCGGGCGGTCATGCGCGCGCGGCTGGTCGACTTCAGGCCGAAATCGCCGAAGGCGACCGAACTGCCACGCTGGGCCAGGCCGGTGTTGCGGCCTTTGAACTGTTTGCGGTACTTGGTGCGCTTGGGCTGCAGCATGATGTGCTCGCGTCGTCTCTTAGGCGGCCGTCGACTGGTCGGCGCCGCCGGTCGGCACCGGGGGCGTAGCGCCGGTTTCGGGCGTCACTTCGGGAGCGGCCTCGGGGCGCGCGGCCTCGAACACTTCACCCTTGAAGATCCACACCTTGACGCCGATCACGCCGTAGGTGGTGTGGGCCTCGGACAGACCGTAGTCGATGTCCGCGCGGAAGGTGTGCAGGGGCACGCGGCCCTCGCGCGACCACTCGGTGCGGGCGATCTCGGCGCCGTTCAGGCGTCCGGAGACGCGCACCTTCACGCCCAGGGCGCCCGAGCGCATGGTGCTCATCACGGCGCGCTTCATGGCGCGGCGGAACATCACGCGCTTCTCGATCTGCTGCGCGATGCTGTCGGCAACCAGCTGCGAGTCGAGCTCCGGCTTTCTGATCTCGGCGATGTTCAGGCGCACGTCGTTGATGCTCATCGCCAGCAGCTTCGCGGTCGCCTGGCGCAGCTTCTCGATGTCCTCGCCCTTCTTGCCGATCACGATGCCCGGACGCGCGGTCTGGATGGTGATGTTCACCTTCTTGGCGGCACGCTCGATGAGGATTCGGCTGACCGAAGCCTCCTTGAGCTTGCCGTGCAGGAACTGGCGCACGCGAAAATCCGTGTGGACGTGCAGGGGGAACTGCTTCCTGTCGGCATACCACTTTGACGTCCAGTCGCGGGTGATGCCTAAGCGGATGCCGAGCGGATTGACCTTCTGACCCATGCCTTAGTCCTTCCTGCCGTCGCTCACGGCCACGGTGATATGGCTGTTGCGCTTGACGATGCGGGTGCCGCGGCCTTTGGCGCGGGCGGCAAAACGCTTCAAAACCGGCGCTTCATCGATCAGGATGCGCGCCACCTTCAGATCATCGACGTCCAGACCCTTGTTTTCCTGGGCGTTCGCAATCGCGGACCACAGGACCTTGTAGACCAGTTCCGCGCCCTTCTTGGGCATGAACTTCAGGACGTTAAGAGCCGTGTTGACGGGCTGGCCGCGGACGGTATCCGCCACCAGACGACACTTCTGCGGTGAAATGCGCGCGTAGCGCAGTTTTGCTGATACTTCCATGGGCGCCTCTTAGGTCGCGGCCTCGACCTTCTTGTCGCCCGAATGGGACTTGAAGGTGCGCGTGGGGGCGAATTCACCAAGCTTGTGACCGACCATGTTCTCGGACACCAGCACCGGAATGTGCTGACGGCCGTTGTGCACGGCGATCGTGAGTCCGACCATGTCGGGCACGATCATCGAGCGGCGCGACCAGGTCTTGATCGGCTTGCGGTCGTTGCGGGCGGCGGCCACCTGCACCTTCTTGGCGAGGTGCAGGTCGACGAACGGGCCCTTTTTCGTTGAACGCGGCATAACTTCCTCAACGCACCTTGTTCTTACGGCGCTGCACGATCATGTTGTCCGTGCGCTTGTTGTTGCGGGTCTTCTTGCCCTTGGTGTTCCAGCCCCAGGGCGAAACCGGGTGCGGGTTACCCTGGCCGGACTTGCCCTCGCCGCCACCGTGCGGGTGATCGACGGGGTTCATGGCCAGGCCGCGCACGGTCGGACGCACTCCGCGCCAGCGCATCGCACCGGCTTTGCCGTAGCTGCGCAGGTTGTGCTCGTCATTGCTGACTTCGCCCAGGGTCGCGCGGCAGTCGATGTGCACCTTGCGGGTCTCACCCGACTTCAATCGCAGGTACGCATACAGGCCTTCGCGGGCGGTGTACTGCACCGAGGAACCGGCGCTGCGCGCCAGCTGGCCACCCTTGCCGGGCTTCATTTCCACGTTGTGGACGGTCGAACCGACGGGAATGTGCCGCAGTGTCATGGCATTGCCGGGCTTGATCGGCGAGTCCGAGCCGCTGCGCACTTCATCGCCCGTGGCCATGCCCTTGGCGGCGACGATGTAGCGGCGCTCGCCGTCGGCGTACAGCACCAGCGCAATGTGCGCGGTGCGGTTCGGATCGTACTCCACGCGCTCGACGACACCGACGATGCCGTCCTTGTCGCGCTTGAAGTCGATGATGCGGTACTTCTGGCGAGAGCCACCGCCGACGTGACGGGTGGTGATGCGGCCGAAGTGGTTGCGCGCGCCGGTCTTGCCCTGGGCGACGGTCAGGGGCTCGTACGGTCCGCCCTTGTAGAGGTGCGAACGGTCGACGCGCACGACGGTGCGGGTGCCGGGCGAGGTGGGTTTGAACTTGATGAGTGCCATGACTTAGCCCTTTGCCTTGGCTTCGTAGTCGATCGTCTGGCCCGCAGCCAGGCTGACGTAGGCTTTCTTCCAGTCCTGGGTGCGGCCCTCGAGCTTGCCGAAACGGCGCGCCTTGCCGGGCTCGTTCACCACCTGCACGCCCTGCACCTTCACTTCGAACATCAACTCGACGGCGGCCTTGATGTCGGGCTTGGTGGCGCGGCGCTGCACGCGGAAGCAGTACTGGTTGTGGTTCTGCATGGCGGTCGACGTCTTTTCGGTGACGTGCGGGGCCAGCAGGACGTTCATGAGTTGTTCGCGGTTCACTGGAACCTCTCCTCGAGCAGCTTGACCGCAGCGACGGTCATCAGCACCTGCTCGTGCTCGACCA
>DASZCK010000185.1:0-2031 GCA_035943195.1 Steroidobacteraceae bacterium | reverse complement strand
GTCCCATCCTTGGCCTGCGCGACAGCGAATACGCTGCCGAGAAGGACCAGTGGAACGAGCGAGACAACCAGGACTGAGCGATTCTTCTTGCCCATGACATCAACCCTCGTACTCGATTAGGACCCGGGAGCTGTGCGGCACAGCGCAGCACAACTGTCGCGAGAAGGAGTCAGCATGATGCGACGCTGTCGGGGCCCATGCAATTCGTGGTGGGAAAGACACTGCTGTCCCAACGCATTCACTTACATTTCGTTACATACCTCGGTCGTTGCCAGCAGCGGCGCAGGCTCGGCACCGCGGGAGCGCCGGCTGGCTATACTCTTGGACTCATTCACGGAGGAGTTCATGAGAAATTTGTTCCGCAATGCAGCACTAGCCGCAGCTCTCGGCACGTTGTACGCAACGGCCGGCTTTGCCCAGGCTCCGGCGGCGGCGCCCCCTACCGGCAGCGTGGCAGTGGCCAACCCGACCTACACGTCGCTCCTGATGGAGGTGGAGGTCAATCGTCCCGCGGCGGAAGTCTGGAAGCGCGTAGGGAAGTTCTGCGACATCGGCGAGTGGATGCAGTTTCCGTGCACGATCATCTCTGGCAAGGACGGCGAAATCGGCACCGTACGGTCCATCGGCCACGAGGTGCTGGTCGGCAAGACGGACCTCTCGTACACCTACACACAGCCGGTGACGGAAGGCCGCCCGTACATCCTGTATCACGGCACGCTGGAAGCAAAGCCAGTCACGGCGACCACATCGAAGCTCGTCTACACGCTGATGTGGGACAACTCGACGCTGGCGGATGATGCGGCTCGCGAACAGGACAGGGCGCAGCGGCGACAGATGTTCGAAGGCGCGCTCAAGAACATGAAGACACTCGCTGAAGGCGGCACGTTGCCGCCCCGGGCTCCGCGCCGAGGTGGTCCGGGCGGTGGACCGCCCAAGTAGTCGAGATCAGGAGTAAGAGCCCCGGCAATCCCATGCCGGGGCTGGCAAAAGGCCGACCTCAGCGTCTGACCCAGCCGATCTCCCGCGCGGTCAGCGGCCCGACGCGCTCGTCCGCAAGTCCGTCGGGCAGTCGTGCCTCGGTGGCCGAAAGCGGCATCCGTGCGGCCATGATCTCCGCGCGCTGCTGGGGGTAGCGCGGCGCGAGCTGCGGTTCGGCGAAACCGTCCGGGTAGGTGGGCAGGCCCGTCGCCAAATCGTATTTATCCGTGGCACCGAAGGTATGCAGCAGCTCGTGTGTGATCACGATGCGGTTCTGCGCCTCCTGCGACCGGCTGGCAAACAGGTGCACTACAGCGGTCAGCCCGCGCTGCAGGCCCGCCGAGTGCGGAAGGCTTTGGGTCAGCGCGGGATCGTGATAGAGCAAGAACAGCGCAATCTTCGGGTGCGGGCCCGAGACCGAGCCAAGCGCGCGGAACCGGTAGTAGCGCAGCCGCAGACTCCAGAGCATACGGCTGAACACGCCAGCGCCGGACTCGAGTGCCGGCGGTGCTGAAGTCAGGGTAGGGTAAAGAGTGAGCTCTATAGGATCATCGATACCAACTCCGTAGCGGCGGGCCTCGCCCTTCAGAAAGCTGCCCACTTCATCGATTTTTCCCTGATCAACCTGCGTGAGGTAGCGCGCGGTAACCGGGCTCGAATCGGCGCTGACCGGAAACGCGCCGACGAATACCGTGCGCTGCCAATGAGTGGTGCTGGTCCGGTCGATCCACGCCTGGCCGGCCACGGCGAGCAGCACGAGCAACAGCAACGTGATACGCAGGAATCGCCACATGGAAAGGCCGCTAGGCCGCGGTCACCGGCCAAGTCCTCTTGGTCTCGGCGACGCCCGCCTTGACGATTTTCTCGAGAACTGCGGTATCTACGTCGGCGAGTTTGTTGACGTACAAGCACTGCTTGAGACCGCCCTTGTGCTTGCCCAGTTTCGCCAGGAGCGCTTCCTTACCAGCGAAATCGGCGACGTAAATGACCAGGTTAGCCTTGCGTGGGCTGAATCCAACGACACAAATAGAACCGGAGTGGCCAGTGTCGTAG
>DASZCK010000184.1:0-22433 GCA_035943195.1 Steroidobacteraceae bacterium | reverse complement strand
GGCACCAACCGCACCTATGATTTCATCGGTGTGCCGGACGCGCTTTCATCCGCTGTCGCACCATGGGAACGATATGGGGCGCATCGAGCGCCTGGTCAAGATTCAGACCTGGCACGCCGAGCGCTTTGCCAATTTTGTTGGCAAGCTCGCCGCCATCCAGGATGGAGATGGCACGTTGCTTGATCACTCGCTGTTCCTGTACGGCTCAAACATGAGCAACAGCGACCGGCATAACAGCTTCCCATTGCCGAACATTCTGGTCGGTGGCGCCTGTGGCAAGGTCAAGGGCGGCCGGCAGATTGACCTGGCACCCCACACGCCCCTCTCCAACGTGCTGTTGACGATCCTGAACACCGTGGGCGTCGAACAACGCACGTTCGGCGGCAGCACCGGCACGATCTCGATATGAGGCGATTGGAGCATAGATGGATCGCAGGATGATGCTTCAAGGGGCGCTGGGGGGACTGGTCGGGGCGGCGTTCGCACCGCTTGCGCCCGCCTTGGCGCTGAGCGCACCGACCCGCACCCGTTTGAACGACAAGGTGGTCGTGATAAGCGGGATCCCTGGCAATGTCATCGCGCTCTCCGTCGGCGACGGCCTGCTACTCGTGGACAGTGGTGGCCCGTCGGCAACGGACGCACTGCTCGCGCAGCTGCGTCGGCTGCCCGGCGGCGGGCCCGTAAGAACTTTGTTCAACACGCATCACCATGTGGAGCAAACGGGCGGGAACGAGGTGTTCGGCAAAGCCGGTGCGGCCATCTTCGCGCATGCCAAGGCAAAGCAGTGGCTGGCAACGCAGCACTACAACCCGCAGGAGGGCCGCTACGAGCCCGCTCGGCCGAAGTCAGCCTGGCCGACGCAGGTCTTCTATGCGAACGGCGCGATGACCGCGGGCGGCGAACACATCGAGTACGGCCACCTGGTCTCGGCGCACACCGAGGACGACTGCTATGTGTATTTGCGTGACTCGAACGTGCTTGTGGTGGGACATGTCGCTTCTCCGGTGAGCGATCCTGCGCTTGACTGGTTCGCGGGTGGCTGGCTGGGCGGGCGTCTTGATGCACTGACGCTTCTGTACAACCTTGCGGACGACAAGACGCAGATTGTGCCCGCGGTCGGCCCCGTTATCTCGCGCAACGAGATCCAGGCCGAGCACGACATGCTGCAAATGGTCTACACCCGCATGACCGATGACCTGCGTAAGGGCTTCAGCGCCCAGGATATGCTCGAGGGCGGTGTCCTGAACGGACTGCCCCGGACCTGGACCGATCCCAGGAAATTCGTATACGACGCTTTCAAGGGGCTCTGGGGCTATCAAGACACGATTGCCCCGAACATCGTCTAGATGCGATCCATCATGACAAAGTGGTTGGTTGCGGCGGTCGGATCACTGGCCGTTGCAGGCATGGCGCGCGCGGATTCGACGCTCGCCGATCTCGTCCAGGCCGGCAACGACCCGGCGGCGCTGAAGATGATCACGGCCGGCACCGATGTGAACCTGCCGCAAGGCGACGGGGCGACCGCGCTGGACTGGGCCACATACCGCCTGGATGTCGGTCTGGTGAAGTTGCTCCTGAAGCATGGTGCAAACCCCAACGCCATGAACAGCTTCGGCTCATCTCCCCTGAGCGAGGCGGTCAAGGCCGCCAACTTTGAACTGGTCCGAATGCTGCTGGACGCCGGCGCCCATGCCGACCAGCCGAATGCGGACGGACAAACGCCGCTGATGCTGGCGGCGCATGTCGGGGCGGTGCGAATCGCCGGGTTGCTGCTGCGCCATGGCGCGAACGTCAATGCACGAGAACAGTGGCGCGGCCAAAGTGCACTCATGTGGGCGGCGGCTCAGGATTACCCGCAGATGGTGCGGCTGCTGGTCCAGCACGGCGCCCAGGTCAACGTTCGCGAAACATACAATGACTGGCTCGACAAGGCGACACAGATCACCTCGGAGCCGCGCGCTCAATATCGCCCCGAGGGCGGCCTGAGCCCGCTGTTCTATGCCATACGCGCGGGATGTGAGGATTGTGTCGAAACCCTGGTCAAGGCCGGCGCCAATGTCGACATGCCCACTCCAGAGGGCGTCACGCCGTTGATATCCGCCATCGACAATCTGCAATACGGCACTGCCAAGTACCTCCTGCAACACGGTGCGAATCCAAGCACCTGGGATTGGTACGGGCGAACCCCGCTTTTCGTGGCGGTCGACATGCACACCTACATACAGCGCTTTGTCAGCGGCTATGGGTTACTGATGCAGCCGTCCGATCACAAGGTGCAGCACCAGGATCAGACGACTGCCGTCGACATCGTGCGCATGCTCCTCGACCGGGACGTCGACCCCAACGTCCAGCTGAATCTGCATCGACCCAGTCACGGCGCGAACAACGGCCGGTTCACGGATGATCTGCTGCGGACCGGTGCCACGCCGTTGCTGCGCGCGGCCATGTCACACGACAATGAGCTCGTGACACTGTTGCTCCAGCACGGCGCGCTGGTGGACCTTGCGAACGTCAACGGCGTGACACCGCTGATCGCAGCCGCCGGCATGGGCGGCCGAGGGGGTCCCGGGGCGATCGTGCCCGACTTGCGCGGCGATTTCTCCCCTGACGCGCCCGCACGAGCCGTCGCGACGCTCGACATTCTCCTGAAGGCCGGCGCCGACGTGAACGCCAGGGTGACTGACACCAGCAGCCATACCGCCCGCATCGCCAGAGCGAGCCAAATGACGGAGCGCCAGGGACAAACGGCCCTGTTCGGCGCTATCACCCGGCGCTGGACTCCTGTTGTTCAGTACCTCCTGGCGCATGGCGCCAAGGTGAACGTGGCGGACAAGCAGGGCCGCACACCTCTGGTAGCAGCCACCCACGGAGTCGGCGAGCGAGGTTTCACGCCGGACAAGGAGATCGTTACCCTCATCACGCAGGCGGCTGCGACACAGCAGGGCGGTCTGGCTGCGGCCCGTGCAGGCATGCCCACGCAGCCGAGCGCGCACGTGCTATGAGGGTCGGGCGGTACTTTTCCAGGTTATTGAAATAACAGACTATATTGGTAGCGAAATAGGGCGTCGCGAGCGGTCGCTGTCTATTTCCACCTCCTCAAGCGCGTCGAAATGCGCCACATGCGGTGCCCTCGGGGCTTCGCGCACATAAGGGATCAAACGGCGACTTGAGATCACAACACCTGTTATACCGGCATGATCTGCGCATAAATCGACGACATTACAATCCACTCCTCGTGGCGACATTAACTTGAAGTACTGGCCACTGATCTGGTCTGCCTTGGCACGTAAACCGGCGGAAGGGTTACTGACCTTTCTGGCGGTCGCTGCCGGCTTTACGCTGCTGTCGCTGATGATCAGCATGAATCTGACCGCGCGCGAAATCCTGGACCACAGCAGGATGGATCGCCTGTCCGTCTATGCGCTCTTCAATGATCCTTCGGGTCCCGGGGGACTGCCTTTGGCCATCGGTGACCAGATCGCCCACATGGACGGAGTGGTCGGGGTGGCCGCAAGCCGCTGGCTGGGTGGCTATCATGTGGACCCGCACAATTACGTGGGGATACGCACGGTCAACCGCGGCATGCGCACGGTTTGGTCAGACGGACCCATCCGGCCCGGGCAGTGGGACCAGTTGTTCGCGACGCCCGCGGGCATTTTTGCCAGCATCAAGGCCGCCAGCAAGTGGGGCATCAAAACGGGCGATGTCTTCACCGTCATCACGCAGCCCAATAGCCGCGCTGACGGTGGTACGACCTGGGAGTTCCAGGTGCTGGGTGTCGTGCCGGACGATGAGAACTGGTCCGGCACCAACGGCTTCATGGTCGGCAACTCGCAGTACGTTGAAAACACGGCGCCCCTGGACCAGCGCGGCCTCGGTTATTCCTTCTATGTTGCTCTCAGGAACGCCGGTCGGGCAGTCGCCATCAGCGACCAGATCAATCAGCGGTACGTCAACTCGGCTACAGCGACGCAGGCATTTTCCGAGCGGCTGAACGCGCAGACTCAGGTCAATGTCGGTTTCAATACGGAAACGTTGACATTGTCGATAGGCGGCGCGGGATTTGCGATGGTGCTGTTCCTGACCGGCAATGCCATTGCGCGTTCGGTCCGGGAGCGCGTGCCGGAATTTGCGGTGCTGAAGACGCTGGGGTTCCACGCGGCTCATCTGCTGTCGCTGGTGTTCGTCGAGTCGGTGATCCCGTGCGTGCTGGGTGCCGTGCTGGGCACGGAAACCGCGATTCTGGTGAGTCGGTGGCTGTCGCATCTGCTGCCGCAAAGCCTGACGCGGATGCTCACTCCATCGCTGGCGACAGTTCCGGTACTGGCGCAGGCGATCGCGCTTGCAGTGCTGCTGGCCCTGGCAAGCTGTGCGATGCCGATGCTGCGGCTCAGGCGGCTCAGCGTCGCCGATGCGCTTGCGGGTCGCTGAGCATGGCCTCAATCCGCCAATATCTGCTACTGCTGCATCTGAGCCTGTCCACAATCCCACAGCGCCGGCCAGCAGCGCTGACCATCCTGGTCGCGACAGCCTGTGTGGTCGGAGTGCTGCTGTCGATGCTGTCGGCCACCGCGGGAGTCGTGGATGCCTTCCGTACGGCAACCGACCCACACATCGCCGTCGTGCTGCCCGACAAAGATCTGTTCGATGACAGTGACAGCCTGCCCCGCGATGTCATCGGAACCATCATCAATGCTCCCGGCATAGCGCGCGGCCCGGACGGCAAGGTGCTCGCCGAAGCAGAAATCTTGATGTTCAGTCCGCCAGTCCGTCGCATCGCGAGCGGCGGGTTTCTGCGGATCCGGGGCATGGGCGCACGCGGTGCTGCCATTCGACCCGGCTTCAGAATAGTCGCGGGACGCATGTTCGGGTCTGGTCGTCAGGAACTTATCGTCGGCGCCGGTACCCAGCGTGCGTTTGGCCTGAACATCGGTGACAACGTCCGGCTGCGACAGGGCAGCTGGCCCATCGTCGGAGTCTTCACGGCCGATGGTGTCAATGCCAATGAGTTGGCGGGTGATGTGGAGACGCTTGCCGCCATGCTGCATTTCTCGGGATACGGCAGCGTCCAGGCGCGGCTTGAGACGCCGGCGAAACTACCCGAGTTCCGCCAGTGGCTCACCACCAATCCGGCGCTCGCGGTAACTGCTGAAACGCAGCAAAGTTACTTCAACCGCATCGTGGCCGGACAATCCGACTACTTCACGGCGATCGCGTACCTGACGGGCGCGATCATGGCGATTGGCGCCCTGTTTGGATCGATCAATATTTTCTATGGCATCGTCAGTGCCCGCGCCAGGGAAATGGCCATTCTGCGCGCGATCGGCTACGGCGCGCTGCCGGTGGCGGCATCCGTGGTGTTCGAAGCGTTGCTCCTATCACTGCTCGGCGCGCTCGTCGGCGCTGGCGTTGCGTGGCTGCTGTTTGGTGGGCGCGAGTTCATGGTGGACCAGAACATCTACCGGCTGCTGTTTGCGCCGCGCGTAGTCTTGATAGGCATCGGGTGGGCGCTGGCGCTGGCCTTGGCAGGTAGTCTGTTACCGGCAATTAGGGCCGGACGACTGCGGGTCATCCAGGCGCTGCGCGCCACGTAACCTAGCTCTATCATCGGGTCTACGCCATCGCCGGCGGCCCGAATGCATTGGTTTCTGCTCTTCCCTTGGCAATGCAACCCCAGAGAGCAAAGCCGACGAAGACGATGAGCGCGACGAGTGGCACGGCAAAGTTGAGCTGAGCGCCCAGGTCGAGCAGATGATCCCAGATCGCCATGGCGGCGAGCGTCAGGATTGCCGGGACGAGGAGCAGCCATCCGTTGTGGCCCATGTCGTGAAGTCGCCTGGCATGCAGAACGATGGCGGGGAACAGCAATACCACCACGGCCCACAGAGCGTACTGGTTCGGGCCCGAGCGCGTGTAGAACCACACCACGATTGCCAGCGGGATCAGCGCGGCAATGAAGTGTTGGCGCGAGGTTCGGCCTTTGTGGTTCACGAACAGGGTATCCCAGGTCATGGCGTGCCCTGATTCGCCAAACGTCAATGCGGTGCGCTGTAACGCTCCCTTGTAGTGGTCGAAGTAGGCGAGCATCAGGAGGGCGTTGAGGACAAAGGCAACGAGCGCCAAGAGCAAGGGGAACGGCTGGTGCTCCAGCAGTGCCCAGTAAAGTGCACAGGTCGAAGTCGGCAGCACTACGCACAACGCCGCAGGGGCAAAGACGCCGAGCAGGATCAGCGCCCCGGTGACCAACTGGATCAGCATGGCAACGCCTAACAATCCCGAGTGAACAAAAGCTCCAAGCAGCTCAACGGCGAGCGGTTCATGGCTGGTTGGCAGCGGCCATAATGAGAAGAAGAGGTAGTTGGCGCCGCTGATGAGCATCCAGGCGCCGAAAACGATGCGACCGACCAGTACGAGCTGCGGCATGGCCTGTGGCTTCGCGCGCAGGGGGAACATCGCTCGAAAGCAGCTGAACAGAACGACGCTCAGAAGCACATTGCTGACGAGCACCCTTCCGCCGGCGACGACACTGCCCCAGTTCCACATCGACAGCGGCGCATCCCACCAGAAGACGTTGAAAGCGATCGGCATGCACACGAGGAGCATGAGCGGAGTGTAGAAGCCCAGCAGGACCGCGATGCCAGTGAGCATCTCCACGGCCTTGACGACGTCAAACAGATGGCTATGCAGGAGGGCAAACAGCATCTCGTGTTGTAAGGGTATGGTGGTGAGGTACCCCGGCTGAGGGTAGATGTGAATGAAGTGCTCGAGACCGGCCGGAATCATCCAGCCCGCATACCATAACCGTACGATCCAAATTACGTATTTCATGTTGTTTTGCCCCTACCAGAATCGTTGTATTCGGCAGCTATCGCCAGCATAGCTCGCGGTGACGCAAAGATTTGCATCTGTGCCAAGGATGTGGCGCAAGTGGTTGAGAAAGCAAGCCTGCGGCTACGGTTACGGGACCAGGGCGGCCCTGTAGATCATTGACTGGGCAAATATTCGTAAAATCGGGCCGCCCCCAGACTCAAACGGACAGATTGCCCGTGCCCGGAGGCAGGGACCCGCCTGAGCCGAGCACTCTCCCTGTTGGTCGGCGCCGCGCTATTTCGCCCCAAATGTAAGGTGACATCACACAGATCACACAAAAGACACTTAACTCGAACAGCGACCACTTCGTCAGGTTCAGCAGCGCCAGCGTCAAATCCAGCATCACAAACACGGTCAACCCGATGCACGTGCAGATCCAGATCCTCACACTCATGCCGATCGCGTGGATGCGATCCCCATGACTCAGCAGAGCTTTGGGCCTTCTACCGTAAAGAGATACGAATATCGAAATGGCACTCAGCGCGTAGACCAGCGTGATGGCGCCCAGGTAGATGGAACCGGTAAATCCCGGGTACGGGTGCTGTCGGGCATAGAGCACGAGTGCGGCGAACAGGAGATAACTGAGCACAGCAAGGAAGGCGAGGCGCGGTGAGATGAACTCAAAGAACCCGCGGCGCTGCAGCACAGCTTTCCGCTTCCCGTTCGCCAACGAGTCGTTGAGCAGCACGTAGTATCTGCCGAGTTTTCGGGTGATGCGCACCTGCGGGGACGTCTGCAGCACCAGATACGCACAGATGAGGAACACTACGATTACCTCGTTCAAGCCCGGGCGCTGCATACGAATGAACAGCCAGCCCAGTATCAACAGACCGAGCACTGCAATACCTATATTCTGCGCGCGGTAGCGAGCGAGAAAGCGGCCGGTAGATGTGCTCTTGTGGATACCTGGGAACAGCTTGGCAAGGCGTTCGATGGGGAAGCTGGCCGGATCTGCCCTGATGCGCCTGACGAACAGCGCCGGACACAGCACTGACCCGGCCAGTATCTGCAGCGCGAACATCGCGAGAAACGCATAGGTTTCAATCATGGAAGTGCCTCATTTGGCGGGGCCAATGACTCAGGCATTGCACCGCTATTTGACGGTGAAGGGATCCACATCGAACTTCAGGCCCGTTTCGAGTTTCTCGACGTGATAGGTCACCGTGCCCAGTATCGGCGTGGGAAACGTCGTCGTGATCTTGAACGGAATCTGTACGCCTCCAGTGTCTCGATAGTCCGAGAAGCGGACCTGGCTTCCGACCATCCCCAGACCGGTCAAGTCCTGCACCTGATCGTAGCCTAGGGTCAGGCCGGATTCAGCGTCGATGTAGATCAGTCGCTGATGACCCTCGTTCGGACCAGCAAGAACCATATATGCGAATTTTCCGTCCAACTCGACGCGTTTCAGCACGCGCGCCTGCTGGAACGCGCCGCGCCAGTCGCCAATCGCCAGCATCCAGCCGTTGCGCAGGCTGGATTTGGCCATCGTCTCGGACAGTGGTTGAAACGGCGACGACGCCACGAGCCGGATCCAGGCACGATCACCCGCCTGAACTTGTTCACTCTGAGGGCCGTTGACGTTGACCTTCAGGCGGTAACGATCCTGCCCCGCACTCAAAAGCTCGAACGTGCCTTTATCCTGCGAGGTAGTGCGTTCGACCGTACCGCTCATGCGAACGATGGACATGGCATTGAGCTTATCGGTGCGCTGTCGTTCGCCGCGGCGCGCGAATAACTCATCCAGGCTGGGTAGGCCCTCGTCGGGCTTTAACCGCTGCAGCGTCACGGTGTTGACGCTGCGTATGTCAAGAGCTGTGGCGAGCCCATCGCCATCGCGTTGAAACTTCAGCGAATTGCCCGGCTCTTGGGCGAACGACCACACATTCGGCTCGGCCTCTTTCTTCAGCTCTGCCACTGCTTGCCAGGGTATGTCGAGCGCCAGGCGATTGCCCTGAAGCACGACGATCATCGGTTTCTGCAATGGCCCGAACCAATACGGCCCGAGGTAGGGCGCGGCGGCAGCAGCAGTCAACTCCTGCCCGACCGGCGCAGCCTCGGCCCCGCCCAGAAGCAGGTGGTCGATCGCCGGCTCCAGGTCCAACCCTGTGCTATTGCCGCGCGACTGCGTGAAGTAGAGCACCATCAGATTCTGGTCGGGCCAGGCGTAGGCCCAGGTTCCGTCCGATCCGCTGTGGCCGAAGGCATGCAGCTTTCCGGTTGCATCCACGTAGGTGAACATCAACTGGCCGTAGTACGCCGAGAGCTGGGGAAAGCCGGTCGGCATTCCGGTGGCGATGGCAGGCGTGAGTGTGCGTCCGACCGCGGCTTTGCTAAGCACACGTTTGTCGCCGACGCGGCCATCATCCAGGTACATGGCGAGAAAGCGCGCGTAGTCCTTGGTCGTGGAATACATACCCTGCGACGCCAGGAAATAGGGAAAGATCGGCTTGTCCTGAGGCGACCAGAAGCGCACCCAGTTGCCGCGGCTGCCTGCATAGGCCGAAGTGAAGCGATCGAGCTTCTTGCCGGCCGTGGCCACGAGCGCAAAGGTATCTCGCATGCCCAGCGGCTCGAGGATGCGCCGGGCGATGAATGTCTCGGCCGGCTCGCCGGTGATGGCTGACACGATCGCGCCGAGGGTATCTGCCCCGTCGTCGCTGTATTGAAAGCGGGTGCCGGGTGGAACGGTGGGTCCGTTGTTTCCGGTCTTGTCGGCGACGTCCCGCAGGCTGTGGAGTGACTGAATGTTAGTGCCCAACAGAGAGGAGAGCGGCAAACCTGCGGTGTGCGTAAGCAACTGGCGCACGGTGATGCCGCGGGACTTGTCGTTGTCGAAGGATGGGAGGTACTTGGCCGCGGTGTCATCAAGAGAAAGACGACCTTCGTCAATCAGTATCTGCACGGCTGCCCCCATCACGGGCTTGGTCATCGACCGGATGCAGTAGACTGTATCCAGCTTTAGGGGGCGTTGACCTTCCCGGTCACCCAATCCCACCACCGCGTCCAGCACCGTGCGGCGGTTCTTTATCACCAGCAGTTCGCCGCCAACGATATCGCCCTTATCCGCAAACCCGCGTACCACGGCCAGCAGCTTCGCGAGCGATTGCGAGGAAAGTCCCTGGCTCTCGGGCGTCGCCTCGGGAAAGGATTCGGCTGCCTGGCATCGCGCAATCGCGCCGACGGTCAGCAGCGCAAAGACAAGAGCGAGTCGGGGGTCAGCGTGTAATGCCATATGAAAAATCCTTGTTGCAGGCGAATTGGGCCTCGAAGCCCGGTCAAGCCGAGAGATTCTGTGCGCCGGGAGGCAGGGGCGTGTCGGATCCGGGTGCAGCCGTTGTTGGCCGGCGCCGCGGGATTACGCCTAGGGAAGAGATAAGCGTAGCGACCACGAAAAAGGCACTCAGGGCGAACAGCTCCCATCTGCGCATATGCAGCAGCGAAAGCGTCAACTGCAGCGACGCGAACACCGTGCCTGCGATGCTGGACCAGATGCAGATCTTCACCACCATGCCGATCACGTAGAGGCGATCCGCGTGCGTCACCAGTGGATTGCGGTTTCTTCCATAGAGACATCCGTAAATCAGGAATGCGTTGAATACCCAGGCCAGCGTGATGATGACTATGTTGGTGAGCCCACCAAATCCGGGGAATGGATGCTGTCGGATGTAGAGCACGAGCGCGGCGAACAGGAAATAGCTCAACACTGCAAAGAAGACCAGCACCGGCGATACGAAATCAAAGAGTCCACGGCGCTGCAACATGGCCTTCCGTTTCGCGTCCGGCTGCGAGGATTTGAGTACCTTGTTGACCCTCGATGCCTTCCAGCCAAGGAAAGCCAGCGGCGACATTTGCGCCAATAGATAGAGTGCGATGAGGCCGGAGACCCTTCCCTGGTTCCAGTCCGGGCGCCGCAACAGCACAAACAACCAGGCGAGCAACAGCAGCCCGACTGCTGCGACCCCCAAATTCAGCAGACGGTATCGAGTGGCAAACCGGTCGGCAGAAGCGCCCAGGCGCTCGGCGGAAAGCTCGTGATGGCTACTTGGAAACAGCTCGGCCAAGCGTTCGATAGGGAAGCTGGCCAAGCGCGCTCGTACCCGCCGTATGAGCCACGCTGGAGACACGACGGACCCAACCAGTATCTGGATGGTGAACATCGCAAGGAAGGAATTGGTTTCAATCATGACGGCATCTCACTTTACCGGCGGTTGCCGGCTGATGGCGCCGGCGAACGCATTGCGGATTTCAGAATCGGTCACACCTGCCTCGCGCAGCTCGGCGATCGCCTCGGTGAGCTTGCGCAAGGTCCACTCCTGCAAATTGAATTTGCAGTTGGTCTTGGCGCGGGGATGGACGTAGGTACCGCGATAGCCCTTGGTTTCGATGATCGAATCACGTTCCAGCAACTTGTAAGCCTTCGCCACGGTCTTGCTATTGAGCTCGAGATCGTTGGCGAGCTGGCGGATCGACGGCAGCGCATCGCCCGACTTCAGAACGCCGGCGGTGATCGCAGCCTTGACTTGCTCAATAAGCTGCTCGAATTGGGGCAGGGGATTGTCGATATCGATGGTGATTTCCATCGGCGGGGCCCATATGTACCAGTTGCACCCATGGTACAACTGGTTCATCGATATTGCAACCGGTGGCGTGCCGCGCTAGGCTCATCACCATCAAGAACTAGGGCGCCGCGGCGGGGTTTCCAGGCCGGCTTCGCCCGTAGCGTCCAGTAGTCATAATCCCCGGGGTCTGGGGTTCGAGTCCCTGCCTTATCGCAAAATCTGCGCAACATGCAGTCACCCACCCTTACTCCTCTTGTCCACTTTGCTGGCATCGCGCTCGGTTTGTTGTTGGTGTTGCTGCTCGTCACTCGCCACCAAGGAACCCGCGCGGCGAACCGCTGGCTCGCGGCGTTCGTATCCTGCCTGGCGCTGCTGTGGACGGGTGACCTGCTCGTGGAGACGCGCGCCGTACTCGCCTGGCCCTGGACTTCGCATTCCACGGATTGGATGATTTTTCTAGTCGGTCCGTGCTTGTGGATGTATGTTCGTCGCCTGACGCAACATCGGACCCCGAGCTTCCTGGTGTGGCTCGTCCATGCGGTGCCGGCGGCGACAATCTTCTGCCTGTTGGTTCCGTTCTACTTTCTGCCAGCAGCCACCAAGGTGGAAATCATTGCAGGTGAGCTTGCTCAGCGCGATGACTCGCTGAATCTGCCGCTGCTTGCGGCGGCCGTTCAGGCCATGGCTTATTGGATTGCGTGCCTGCTGCTACTGCGGCGCTTCACCGCAACATTGCGCGAATCCAACTCAGCAAGGGCGCAACGTAATCTCAAGTGGCTGCATATGATGCTGTGGGTGACTCTTGGCATGTGGGTGATCTGGGCTTTGGCCATCGTGTTGCATGCGCCATGGTCGCCCTGGCTACATGCCGTTACCGTTGTTCCCGGGCTGTACGTTCTCGCGTTTCTCGGACTGCGACAGCCCGAGGCCTTGGTGGATGCCGAGGAAGACCGAAAGTCCAGCGTGGCTGGCGCCCGCTATGCGCGCTCCGGTCTTGATCGCGTCCGCGCACAGGAGTTAATGCAACGGCTCGACTCCGTGATGAGCATGGAAAAGCCATGGTTGGAGAGCGAACTGACGCTCGCCGGGCTGGCGACGCGGTGCGGCTTCTCGGCGCACAATCTATCGCAGCTTCTGAATGAAGGAATTGGCAGCAGCTTCTTTGACTACATCAACTCCCGCCGCGTTGATGAAGTCAAGCGTTGCCTTCTTGATCCGGCCTACGCGGACCAATCCATCCTGCAGATTGCGCTCGCATCCGGGTTCAGCTCCAAGACCGCCTTTAACACGGCGTTCCGCCAGCACACCAGAATCACGCCTTCAGAGTTCCGTCGCCGCGTCCTTGGCGGCGTCCGCCCGCAATCCACGTGACGAGCCGCTGAATGGCGCTGAACGCAACGATTTACAACTTTGAGATCAACCTGAGTGACCTGGATCGCAAGGTCTACCAGGCGCTTGCGTTCCGGGCGGCGAAGCATCCTTCCGAGACCGATTCTTACCTCATGACCCGCGTGCTGGCCTACTGCCTGGAATATCGTGAGGGCCTGAGCTTTTCCAAAGGCGGCCTGTCCGACCCCGACGCCCCCGCGCTTGCCGTTCATGATCTTACCGGCGCGATGTTGCGCTGGATCGAGGTTGGGGTGCCTGAGCCGGCGCGCCTGCATCGGGCAAGCAAGGCTTCGCCCCAAGTGGCGGTCTACCCACACAAGGATGTGGAAGCGCTGCTCGGGCGACTCCGGTCCGAAAAGATTCATCGCGCCGAGACGATCGAGATCAACGCATTCGATCCCCAATTGATCGCATCAATCAGCGCTCGGCTCGCGCGTCGAACGACTTTCGACCTGGTCGTCACCGAACAGCAACTGTATCTTTCGTTCGGTGAAGACACTCTAACTGGCGGCCTTCTAAGACACCGCATCGCCGCGGTTGGGTAGCAGGCCAGACAGAACCCTACAGCCAGTGACACAGCTGTTGATCGACTGGCGGTGATGGGATGTCTCACTCGCTTTGGTAAATGATTGATCTGATGCGAACTTCCCGCGGTTCTGGCAACCTTTCAGTCCGATGGTGTATCTGAGGCAGGAGTCGACCCATGTTCAAGCATTCATCCCGTATGGCCGCGTCGCTTGGTGGCATTCTCTGGTTGATCTGTGCCAGCTTCGCCACCGTCAGCGCGAAGGACAGGATGAAAGAGCCGGACTGCAATCGGCGCTGCCTACTGGAGTTCCTGCAGACCTATACGGAGGGGCTGCTCGACAACGACACCTCTCGCATCAAGGTGGCGTCCAAACTGCGCGTGACCTCGAATGGATCCGACGTGCCTTTCGGAAAGGGGGAGGTGTGGGGACTGGCGAAGCGCATGCCCTATCGCCAGGCATTCGTCGACCCAGCCACCGGCGCAGCGATGTTTATGGGCACGGTTACCAATGCCCCCACCAACCAGGGCGAGCGGTGGTGGTTTTACATGGTCCGACTGAAGGTCGTCGCCAGGCAGATCACGGAGGTCGAGGAGATTTCCTATGATGGGATGCTGCGCGGCAACTCGCCATCGAAACTGAACCAGGCCGATCGGATCTACGACTCGGTACTGCCGGAAAGCGAGCAGATTCCGCGTGCGGACCTCATTGCGACCGCGAACAAGTACTTCGACGTGGTTTCCGGGACCCTCAATTATCATGATGTGCCGTGGCATCCGGAGTGCTCCCGTCTGGAAGACGCGGTGTTGACGGTCAATCAGCCTGAGTCACCGGGCAGCTGCGCGGGTGAGTTCGAAAACCCGCGGATGAAATGGATCGTCAAGAATCGGCGCATCTACATAGCCGACGTGGAGCGCGGCGTCGTGATGGCTGTTGCAAACTTTACCTCGCCGCCCGAATATCCGAATAACAACGCGTCAGTTGTGTTCGAGGTTTTCAAGATCCAGGATGGGCTCATTCGCCACATTGAGGCCATGTTCCGGGGCGACAGCTCGATGAAGGTCTCCACTTGGCCGGATTTGCCCCAAGAGACCCCGTCCCGGGGCAATTGATACTTCTCTACGTACCACCAACGGCATGCTGAAGCGTCGCGGCAAGGGGAAAGTTTCCAACGACTTGGTGGCGGCGAGCTGTATGGCGGTGCTGGCGGTTTATGCGGCCGGATATTCGCGCACGCGCGACGCCGCGCGTCGCTTCGAGACTCAAGCGAAGGAGCGTAGGGCGGCGACCGGAGCGCGGCGTACCGCTGCCAAGCTGACACCGCCGGTGATCTCGGCACCTGCGCCACAACCCGCTCCTGAATACAATGCCGCCCCGGAGACTGCAACGGCACGGGCGGCTGCCCCGAGGCCTTCGGTACCGGCCGTCGCACCCAAGCCAGCAAACAAGAAGGCTGTCGTTTCGATGCCGGTCGCGACAGCGACAGCGACAGCGACAACGGCTGCGCCGTCGCCGTTACCGAGCGGCGTGCAAGAGATTGCGCCGGTACCCATGCCCGCACAGGAGTCGACTGCATCGACTCCCATCGCCATCACGCGCGAGCCCGCCGCCACTTCCACTGCGAAGTGGCGCGATGGCACCTACACCGGCCTGGGCGACTCTCCTCACGGCGACATCGAAGCTCGCGTGGTCATAAGGGATGGACGCATCGTTGAGGCCGGCATTGCAAGCTGCGACACCCGCTACCCATGCAGCGTGATCGACCCGCTCATCCATCAACCCGTCGATCGCCAGAGTGCTGATGTCGACTATATGTCGCACGCCACGGAGAGTTCTGACGCCTACTACTATGCGCTGGTTGCCGCGCTCGACAGTGCCCGCGAGCAATCTCCCGCCGACGCAACGATCCCCAAGTGATCCGCCGCGAAGCCTTGATGGGGACCATTGTGTCGATCGAGGTCGACGCGCCCGCGGCCACCGCCAACAGGGCCTTCGAGTGGTTCCGCCTGGTGGAAGCCCATTGTTCCCGCTTCGATGCGGGGAGCGAGCTGTGTCAATTGAAGGCCGGCAGGCCTACGCCAGCGAGTCCGGTTCTGTTCGAGGCGGTGCGCTTCGCGCTAATGGTGGCCGAGGAGACCGACGGGGCCTTTGATCCGACTGTCGGGGGACGGATGGCTGCGCGCGGTTTCAACCGGCATTACCTCACTCGCGAAGTCACGGACGCGCCGAGTACCTCGGATGACGTCAGTTTTCGTGACGTGGAGGTCGATGAGCGCGAGCGCACGATTTTGCTGCGGCGTCCGTTGACGCTCGACCTCGGCGCGGTTGCCAAGGGGCTGGCCATCGATGCGGCCGCGCGCGAGCTACAACCGTTCCGCAATTTCGCCATCGATGCCGGAGGCGATCTGTATCTGAGTGGCCATAACCCGCGAGGTGAGTTGTGGTCCGCAGGCATCCGCCACCCCCATGCGCGGGACGAATTGGTCGACCGCATGCGCGTCTCGGACCGCGCCGTCTGCACGTCGGGTACCTATGAGCGTGGGCCGCATATTCTGGATGCTCGTCGCGGCGAGGCGGCTGTCGGGGTCGCAAGTGCCACCGTCGTGGCGCCTAGCGCCATGCTTGCGGACGCGCTCGCAACCGCCGCGTTCATTCTCGAACCGGAAGAAAGCATAGCTCTGTTGACCCGCATGGGAGTGCAGGGACTCATTGTCACCACCGGTCTTGAACACTTCCGCACCCCGGACCTGTGCCGTGCATAAAGTCATTCGCTTTTTCAAGACTCCCAAGGGGCTGCTGATCATTTTCTTGCTGAGCCTGACCGCGATCGCGGCGCCAGGCGAGGGGATCCGGGCGATAGCGCTCAACATGGGATCCGCGGTCTTGATCGCCGGCATCCTGGACCTGGTTATCCTGAAGCTGCGCGGGGGTGGATGGCACTTCCCAAGCGGTGCCGTGCTGACGGCCATGATTGTCACGATGGTGGTGCACGCGCAGGAGCACTGGTATGTCCCGACGGTAATGTCGGCGGTCGCAGTTATCAGCAAGTACGTGATCCGCACGCGCCTGGCGAACGTATTCAATCCGGCAGCCTTTGCCCTGGTCGCGGTGATGTATGTGTCACCAACTGCGCAGAGCTGGTGGGGAGCCCTGCCGCAAGTATCGCCTTGGTGGCTACGTGCGGTACTGGTCGTCGGCGGCGTCTACATCGCGGACCGGGTGAACAAGATGCCGCTGGTCCTGTCTTTTCTCGGGGCCTACTTCCTCATCTTCACCGCAGCTGCATATTTGGGCGATCCACGGCACATTGCGGAGATTTTCCGATCACCGGACGTCGAAGCAGTGCTCTATTTTGCGCTCATCATTTTGACAGACCCGCCGACATCGCCTGCCAAGTACAAGGACCAGTGGATATGCGGAGTCCTGGTCGCCGCGGTCAGCTACGCCGTGTTTGAGCTCTTCGGCGCGGTTTACTTCTTGCTCGCCGGGGCATTGGCAGGGAATGTGTGGGCGGCCTGGCGCCGGGTACACCGCCACTCCCAGGGCAGGTTTTCGAGTAAGTTGGCGGTATTCATGCGTGAGCTCATTCCTTTGTAGCGGATGCCGATTGCAGGCATCATTGACGCACGGCCAATGGGAGGCGCGACCATGACTTGGGACGAACTCTTCGAGGAACTTTCCACGAGGCAAACCAATGCCTTCCGGGCCGGAGACATCGTCAATGTACGACATGCCATTGCCGGAATCGAGACCTTCATACGCAACTATCAGGACTCGGGGTGCCCGAGTCATACCGGAGTGGTGCCGGAGCCCATCATTGCCCATATTCGCAGCGAGATGGCGCTCAGATTCCCCGGGACGGGCAGATAGCCACAAGCGCCTCACTTGGCGACGGGACCCGCGAGTCATCACGGTAAAACCCGCTTACACGAAGTAGCGACATTCACGTGAGGGAAACGCTCCGAGGGTCTGCCAAGATCGTCGCTGGGCCGGCATTGTGAACCAAATGCCACTCATTGGATGGCGAGAAAGGACGAACACCATGAAGCGCTTCGTATTGATCGGGTTACTCGTCACCGCACCGGCGATGGCCGCCGATGTCGGGGTGTCCGTTAACGTTGGCGAACCGGGTTTCTTTGGCCAAATCAATATCGGCGATGTGCCGCAGCCCCCCGCGTTGATCTATGGCCGCCCCGTGGTCATCCACCGAGATCCTGCGTTCGATGACCAACCCATCTACCTGCACGTACGGCCGGGACAGGAGAAGCACTGGGCGCGCCACTGTGCGGAATATCACGCCTGCGGTCGGCCCGTGTACTTCGTTCGCGATGATTGGTACAACCGCGAATATGTGCCGCGCCACCGGCATGATGATCGGGACCGCGGATTCGATCGGGACCATCGTGACCGTGACCACGACCAGGGCCGCGATCACGGCCATGACCATGACCATGATCATGACCATGACCATGACCATGACCACAACTAGGGGTGCACGCCGACTCCGATCTGGCTGACGCTCAAGTCAGGGCAAAGCGCGAATCATTGGCGTGCCCAACGACAGGGCCAAGTCGCGGCTACGACTTTTTGGCATCCTTGTGCACATCGATGATGACCTTTCCCTCGCGATCACCGGTACGACCGTAGCTGAGCGCCTCGCCGGTCTTCGCCAGCGGAAAGCTCTTTTCAACCTTCACGGAATACTTCCCCGCATCGGCCATCTGCGTGAGCTGCATCAACAGTTGCGCGTTTGTCGGACCCTGTCGGACCACGTGGATGCAGGTGACCTTGACGGCGGCGCAGGCCTTCTCATCCACCTGGCCGGATGCATCCAGCACCAGTCCGCCGGGTTGCACATAGCTGAGGGCGTTTGCGTTCTCGGTGCCCACGGTGTTGAGCACCACCGCAACGGCTTTGGCCTTCTCGGCAACGCTTTGCTTGTCGTAGTCGATGATCTCATGCGCGCCAAGCGCTTCGAGGTACTTGTCGTGGCGAGAGGAGGCGACGGCAATGACGTGGGCTCCCGCCGCGTGCGCTGCCTGGACCGCCGTGCTGCCGACACCGCCGGCGGCGCCAATAATGAGCACGCGCTCACCGGGCTTCAATTTGGCCATCACGACCATCCGCAGGCCGGTATATCCAGCGATGGGAATGCCCGCTGCCTCTTCGAAGGTGAACTTCTGCGGCTTGATGGCGAGTTCGGCAGCCGGGGCCACGGCGTATTCGGCGTAGGCACCTCCGCCCGCCAGTGCGGTATAGACCTTGTCTCCGATCTTGTAACCGGACGCTCCCGAACCGAGCGCGATGATGACGCCGGCAACGTCGCGACCCGGAGGCGGAGCGGGTCTTTGCGGGGACGCGCCTGCAGCCTGGCTGGCGCTAGGCGGGACCCTAATTCCCCAGTCCACTGGATTCGTGCCTGCCGCATACACCCGAAGCAGCACCTGGCCCTCGGCAGGTTGCGGCACCGGCACGGTCTCGACTTTCACGGCGCCGGGCGCGCCGCCGGCATCGGCGCGGATGGCGCGCATGGTGTGGGGAATACTGGGCGATGCTGACATGGCCAGCGTTGCAAAGGCCGCGGCGAAGAGACCGCCGGTCCTAATCGTGGCGTGGCGGCCCTTTGTGCTGAACATAGTCATGCGTCCTGTCAACGATAACGGCTGAGGATCTTCTCCAGACCTTTGGATCCGGGAGACAGCTGTTCATAGGGCACACTGTTCAAGGGCTCGTCAGGGGTGCCGTTGAGTTCGTGAAACTCGCCTTGCTCGGGCTCCACATGCAGCAGCCCCGTCAGGTACTCGCCCTGTTTCATATGCTCCTGAATTCGGGCACTGGCGGCCGCCCGATCGGTTGGGTCATAGCCGGCCTGGCACTTACGCAGGATGATTCGGCTGCCATCGTGCAGCACCACCGGAAGTGCCTCGCCCGCCGCATAGCTGACCGCAATGTCACGCTCGAAAGGAACGAAGTCAGCGTGGACCGCCGGCTCATAGTGCTCGCGGGTGTAGGCGTAGCTCTTGGTGGATCCTTCGTGATCGTTGAAGGTCACACAGGGAGAGATGACATCAATAAGCGCGAAACCCTTGTGTTTGACCCCGGCCTGAATGAGCGGCACCAGCTGCTCTTTATCACCCGAAAAACTTCGCGCGACGAACGAGGCGCCCAAAGTCATCGCCATCAACACCGGATCCATGGGTGGCTGGAGGTTGGTCTCGCCCTTCTTGGCGGTCGTGCCGACATCGGCCGAGGCCGAGAACTGCCCCTTGGTGAGGCCATATACGCCATTATTCTCGATGATGTACAGCATGTTGAGATTGCGGCGAATGGCATGGCAGAACTGCCCGAGACCGATGGAGAGGGTATCGCCGTCGCCCGATACCCCCACGTATTGCAGGCGCCGGTTGGCGGCATTGGCCCCCATGGCAATCGAGGGCATACGACCGTGCACGGAATTGAACCCGTGACTACCGCTGACGAAGTAGGCGGTGGTCTTCGACGAGCAGCCGATACCGGAGAGCTTCACCAGGTTCTGCGGTTCAAGCGACAAACCCCAGCAGGCTTCGACGATCGCAGCGGTAATGGAGTCATGTCCACATCCGGCGCACAACGTGGACATCGCGCCCTCGTAGTCACGGCGCGTCAGGCCGAGCTCGTTGGTGGGCAGTGAGGGGTGAGCGACCTTGGGCTTGGGAAAGAATGTCATAAGGGCCCCTAACCGAGCGCGACGCCCGGTTCCTTCCGCAGTGGCCGCACCTGCGCCAAAATGCCCTCCACGATGAACCCGGAGGAGATCGGCAGACCGCTGTAATGCAACAGCGAGCGCAATTTGGACTTCTCCACGGCGGTCTCCAACGTCAGCAATGACTTGAACTGTGCGTCCCGGTTTTGCTCCACGACGAACAGCATCCGGTGGTCGGCAAGGAACTTCTCCACTTCTGCGCCGAAGGGGAAGCCCCGCACGCGCATGTAGTCGATGCCGACCCCGTCCGCCTTGAGAACGTCCATCGCCTCGCGCACCGCGCCCTCGCAGCTGCCGAACGACACGATGCCAATGTCGCTATGGGCTGAGGTATCAATGACGGCGTGCGGCACCAGCAACTTGGCCGTCTCCCATTTCTTGAGCAACCGATCGAGCACGATCTGGTACTCAACCGAGTCTTCCGTGTAAGTGCCGTATTGGTTGTGCCCGGAGCCACGGGCGAAGTAAGCGGCCTTCGGGTGAACACCAGGCAATGACCGGGCCGCAATGCCGTCGCCATCCTTGTCGAAGTAGCGATAGAACTTCTCGAGCTTCTCGACCTCAGACCGATCGAGTACTTTGCCGCGATCGGGCCGGTAGCTGTCATCCCACTTCAGATCGCGGCACATCCAGTCGTTCATGCCGATATCGAGATCGGAAAGCATGAAGACCGGCGCCTGCAGTCGCTCGGCCAGATCAAAGGCCTGGGCGGCCATGTAGAAGCACTCTTCGGGATTGGCTGGATACAGACACACATGGCGCGTGTCTCCGTGCGAGGCATAAGCGCATTCCATGACGTCGCATTGTTGCGTGCGGGTCGGCATGCCGGTGGAGGGCCCGACGCGCTGGATGTCGAATATCACCGCCGGGATTTCCGCGTAGTAGGCAAGCCCGATGAACTCGTTCATCAGAGAGATGCCCGGTCCCGATGTGGCGGTAAAGGCGCGGGCGCCGTTCCAGGCGGCGCCGATCACCATGCCGATGGCGGCGAGTTCGTCCTCCGCCTGAATGATCGCGAAGTTCTTGCGGCCCGTTTGCGCATCGATCCGCGTCCGCTGGCAGAAGGCCTTGAAGGCGTCCATTACCGACGTCGACGGCGTGATCGGATACCAGGCGCCCACGGTGGCGCCGGCGTACACGGCGCCGAGCGCGGCGGCGGTGTTGCCATCGATCATGATATGACCGCCGGTTGAATTCATCGCCTGCACGTGCAGCGGCAGCGGACAGCTGAAATGCTGCTTCGCATAGTCATAGCCGAGCTGGATCGCCTTCATGTTGCTGTCCACGAGCTGCGGCTTCTTCGCGTAGGTCTCGGCCAACAGCTGACGGATACGTTCGACATCAAGGTCGAGCAGTGCGGCCAGAACTCCGGCGTAGCAAATATTCTTCATCAGGATGCGGGTTCGCACGCCGTTGAAGTTTTCATTGCACATGCGCGCGAGGGGCACGCCGATCACCGTTATGTCCTCGCGCTTCAGCAGCGCGGGGCGCGGCCAGGTCGAGTCGTAAACCAGATAGCCGCCGGCGACAACTTCCTTGAGATCCCTGGCATAGGTCTCGGCGTTCATCGCAACCATGATGTCCACGCGGCCGGAGCGGGCCACATAGCCGTGCTTGGACACCCGGATCTCATACCATGTCGGCAGCCCCTGGATGTTGGACGGGAAGTAGTTCTTGCCCATCACCGGAATGCCACTTCGGAAAATGGATTTCATCAACAGGCTGTTGGCGCTCGCGGAGCCCGTGCCGTTGACGGTGGCGATCTTGATCGCAAAGTCGTTGCTGCGGGGGGATGACATATCTTGCCTGGTTTGCTCCGGTGAGTCGCGCCCGCGCGCTCAGGCGATCTTGGGCTTTTTCGCCTGCATGGAGCTCGCCTCATCCTTCGCCTGAGGCCAATGTACGTAGGACTTCTGCATGTCCCATGCGGCCGTGGGGCAGCGCTCGGCGCACAGTCCACAGTGAACGCACAGGTCTTCGTCCTTCACCATGACTCGTCCGGTCTGCGGCAGTGCCGCCGACACCAGCAGCGGCTGCGTCAGATTCTTCGCCGGTGCTTTCAAGCGTGAACGTAACTCGCTCTCCGTGCCGTTCGGGGTGATCGTCAGACAGTCGACCGGACAGATGTCCAGGCAGGCATCGCATTCGATGCACAGCTTTGCGGTGAAGACGGTCTGGACATCGCAATTGAGGCAACGCTGCACTTCCTGCGCGGCCTGCTCTGCAGTGAAACCCAGCTCCACCTCGATGTTGATTTTCTTGAAGCGCTCCTTGAGCGACACATGGGGCATCAGCCGCCGTTCGACCGGGGTGTAGTCGTTGGCATAGGACCACTCATGCATGCCC
>DASZCK010000183.1:0-66097 GCA_035943195.1 Steroidobacteraceae bacterium | reverse complement strand
CGGTACCGTGTTCGCGGAGTCGGGCGACGACAACTACCGCTGGCTCCGTCGCCTCATCGGCTACGGAATCGGATCGGCCACGGTCTACCTGCGTGTACGCGACAACGCGCACTGGTTTTCCGACACTGTGGCCGGCGCCGCCATCGGCATGGCGAGCGCCCGTTTTTCGATCAACCGCCGCTTGGAGCGTGCCGATGAGCACCCGGAAGCGCTGAACATATCAGTTGCGCCAATAGCGGGCGGGGGACTGAAGCTCGCGTTCTCCTGGACCATGGACTGAGACGTTCACAAGCCGCAACGTATGTTGAAGAACACGCTGCGGCCGGTTTCCACGCCGGTTGGCCCGAGTTGAATCGGGGTCGACGTGGTGCCGAATTCCAGATGCTGCGCGTGCAGAAGATTGGAGCCGACGAGGGACAGCTCTATTCTTGAAGAGACCGTCCAGGCGATGCGCAGGTCGGCTTCCGTATAGGCGGGCGAGGCGGGATTGGGCAATGCGCTGACCCGCCTGAGGTCGAGGTACAGCAGCCAGTTGGGCGCAAGATTCATGGTCGAGCGCAGCGAGGCCTGATACAAGGGATCGTCTCCCGCCAGCGCTATCCCGCCGAGCTCACTGCTGCCGGGATCAAAATGCAGATCCTCATGCAACCAGTTGGCGCCGGCTGTCAGAAGCCACCAATCGAAAACCTGGTAGTTGCTCGAGACCTCGACGCCGTAGGTCTTGCCGTCCATCAGGTTGGCAAATTCGAACGGCAGTCCCGCGTTGGTCGCGGGCTCGAGGCTGCGAAGATCATTGTAGACATTGTAAAAGGTCGAAACCGAAAGCGAGACGGTGGAAGCGGGCTCGGTGCGATAGCCCAGTTCATAGGCGGTCAACTTCTCCGGCTGGAAATCACCGCCCTTGACGACCACGACTGAACCCTCGACTTCGGACAGATCCCGATCGAGACGCGAAGGGGCCCGCACGGCGCGTGACACGGCCGCCCAGAGCAGGTTCGAATTGGTGACCTTCCAGGAAAGGCGCGCGCTCGGCAGTGGTACGAAGCCTGTATACGGATCGTTCTCCAGTTTCGTGCCGAGTATCGCCTTCACGGTGGAACTTAGCGAGATGCTGTCCTGGATGAAGGCGTCCTGGAAATTCAACGTGCGTCGCTGCGGGGAAAACAATAGTGGTTGCGTGCTCGAGAGCACGGTGGGAAAGTCGTCGCTCTCCGAGCGCACGCCCGCTCCCCACACAATGCTCTGTCGTGCACCCCAGGAGAAATTGTGCTGCAATTCCAGATCGTAGGTATCGATATCGTCCTTCGCCACCCCGGGAAGTGAGAACGCCACATGATCGTAGTACGTCTGGATCTGCAATCCGGAACCGTCGGACAACTGGTGGTTCCACCGCGCCAGCAGATTGCCGCCGGATGTCAACTCCTCGGGTGGCATCAGTTTCTCTTCCGTTCCTCCAAACAGATCGCCTTGCATGGTCAGCAGATCTCCGGGCTGTGACCAATCCACGCGGAATCCGCCCTGTGCCTTGTGCCAACCATCCAGTGCGTTCGTTCCGCTTGCCGTCGTGTCATCGTCATAGCGGAACGAATCGGCGTACAGGCGAAAGCTGACGCCCGGGCCGAGGCTGCCTCCGTATTGCAGGTTTGCCCTTTGCTCCAGGTTGCCGCCGCCCAATTGCGCCGACGCCCCCTGGGTGTCGGCGGAGTTGCGCGTGATGATGTTGATCACCCCATTGACGGCATTGGCGCCCCACAGCGTCGCACCGGGGCCGCTGATCACTTCGATGCGCTCGATGTCTTCAGCCGGGACATCCTCAATGTCCCAGGAGACGCCGGAATGATAGGGCGTATAGACACTGCGCCCATCAATAAGGACCAGCAGCTTGGAAGCCGCCGGACCATTGAAGCCGCGCGCACTGATCGCGAAGGAACTTGAGCTGATCTGGGCGACTTCCAGATTGGGAGCAAGGCGCAGCATGTCGGGCAGGCTTCTCGCGCCGGAGCGCAGAATCTCATCGCGGGTGATGACGTAAATGGCGGAGGCCGCATCGCTGAGTGGCTCCGCGGTCTTGGAGACGGAGGTAACCTCTACATTCAGCAGTTCATCGACGCTCAGGTTCTTCAATGAGCTGATCGAGGATTCGGCAGATTGAGTCGATGCCGCAAGCTCGGCGGCGGCTAGGGCAGGGACCGCAAGCAGCAATGCCGGCAGCATGACCGCTGCGTGGGCGACGCCGATTCTGCGGCGCGGCCGGCCATGTTCCTTGCTGCAGTTCATGTTCCGAAGGGTCCCTGTGTGAACTTCGGAAACGTCACTGTGAGGCCTCTAGGTGGAAACTACAGTGAGCCTCCTCTCAGTATGCATAACCACAATGCAAGAAAATCGCCGAGGCCCCCCCCCAAGGGTCCAGATCTTGACGGATTTAGGGAAAACCCTTGGTTCCCGAGCATCAATGCAACAATATAATTCCGTGGCGGGCTTACACGGGTTCCCGGGTCGCACTGCCTCATGTTCGTGCCGGAGCGGACGTCGTGTGTGGCGACGCTTTGCCGAACTGCCGGCGCTTGCGGCGCGGCAGCTTGCGCCGGGTCGTGTCATTGACGAGGTGCAGGACGCTGCGGAACGTTTTGTCATGGGGAAGCTCGCGGCCGATGTGAATGATGGTGCTGTCCTTCATCCGCCTAGCCAGTACGTCGCTCACCAGTATCCTGGAATCGGCATCAACGAAATCGAGCACTTCGTCGATCACAACCCATGGCGGATCGTGGATCAGCAGGCGGACAAATGCCAATCGCGTCAGTTGATCCTGATTCAGTTCCTCCTTCCAGTCACGATCCTTGTCCAGCATCGGCTCGAATTCCTGCAGCTTCAGGTCCCGCAACGCATCCTTGTAGACGCCGTCCTTGATCTCATCCGGCTCTGACGGGTACGCCAATGCCGCGCGCATCGAGCCGGGCGGCCAGTATGCCGATCGCGGCATGTGATAGATGCTCTCGCCTTTGGGGCGCGTCACCGACCCGGAGCCCCAGGGCCAAAGGCCCGCCAGTGCGCGAAATAACAGTGTCTTGCCGGCGCCCGGTTCGGCGACGATGAGCACCCGCTCGCCGGGCTTCATGAGAATCTTGTTTTCCTTGAGCCTCGTGGCCCCAGCAGGCGAGCTTACCTCGAGCTTTTCGATCAAGTATTCGTCGGCCGCGCCGACCTCGTAGGTAATCTGGCTCTCGACTCGGTGCAGCGAGTCCATATCCGTAACCGCCGTGCGGAAGCTGGCGACGCGCAGCAGTGTTGCACGCCAGTCCGCGATGACGCTGAAATTATCGACGAACCACCGCAGCGATCCCTGTACCTGGGTGAAAGCACCGGCGGCCATCATGAGTCCGCCAAACGACAGGTTGCCGAAGAAATACAGTGGCGCTGCGGCGATGATCGGGGCAACCAGCGTGAACCATGAATAGCCAGAGGTAATCCAGGTCAGATTGGTCAATCCGAGCACGAGTCGCCAGGTGGCTGCGAGCACCGCGGCGAGGTCGCGCTCGACGTGGCGCGCTTCATCAGCTTCACCGCCAGCCAGTGCGATGGCATCGGCGTACTCATTTGCGCGCACGAGCCCAATCCGCAGCTCGGACTCGCGCTGGTAGCGGTCCGCGTTGCGCTTGATTAGGCTGCGTCCGGCGGCATAGCTCAATAGGGAGGCCGAACCGGCATACAGGATGGCCGCCCAAACCATGTAACCCGGCACGGAGTAGTAGCGATCATGAAAGTGAAAGCGAAAGCCGCTGGAGATTTGCCAGAGTACGCCTATGAACATCACCACAAGCATGGTCGCCTGCAGCAGACCGGTGGCCAGGTCAGCAGTGAGCTCGGTGAGGTGACGAGCATCCTCGTGCACGCGCTGATCGGGATTGACGCCGATGTCGCCCGCGTTGGCGAGCCGGAATGGGCGCATCGGCCGCAGCCAATGCCCGATCAAGTCCTTGACGAGCCCCTCGCGAAGTTTGAGCTTTAGAGTCTCCGTCAGGAACTTCTGCGCCACATTCAGCACCAGCAGCACGCCGGCGATGATTGCGAACACGCCGAGTTGGCGCAGGAACCCATCCAGGTCGTGATGTGACAGGGCGTCATAAAACGGCCGATTCCAGGCGTTGAGGCGGATCTGACCCAAGGCTGTACCGACGACGACGGCTATCAGGACGCTGCCCAGCAGCAGTAACGAGTCGCGCACCGAAGACTGGATCAACGCATGCCACATGCTGGCGAGCTGTGGCAGCAGCCGCGAATGTTTGTCGCCGCCGCCGCCGCCTTTGGAACGACGACCGGAATGGTCTTTCATGGTTCAATCCCGTGCCCCAGGTAGTGGCAGTTTGCCAGAGAGAGCTGGCTGGGGGGGCGGTGCGGGCGCCCTTCGTGCTGTTCTGGTCCGGATGGCTCGCGGCGTGATCCTGAGGGTCCTGCACTCGCCCGCTAGCGGCAGTTCGCCAATTTGCTGTTAGTCCGGGCCGCCTCCTGATCTGAGGCGGCGTCGGCTTCCCGCTGCCACGTCTGCACCATTGCGCCGAAGTCGTCGGCGGGAAGCGCGGCGCAGAATTGAAAACCCTGGTATTGATCGCAATTGAGCGAGCGCAACAACTGCAGTTGCGCGGCGGTCTCGACGCCTTCGGCCACCACCTTGAGGCGCAGGCCATGCGCAAGCGAGATGATGGCCTGCACAATGGATGCATCATCGGGGTGCGTCATCAGGTCCTTAATGAAGCTCCGGTCAATCTTCAATTTGTCGATTGGAAAGCGCCGCAGGTAGCTCATGCTGGAGTACCCGGTTCCGAAATCATCCACCGAAACGACCACGCCCATCCGGCTGACCTGCTCGAGGATGCGCGCCGACTCCTCGGGATTGGTCATTACCGCGCTTTCAGTCATCTCGAGTTCCAGGCACCGCGCATCGAGCTGCACGCTCTGCAAGGCATCGCGAATCAGGTCGAGCAGACCACCTTGCCGAAACTGCGACGCCGACACATTGACCGCAATACGCAGCGCCGGCAGGCCCGCGGCTTGCCAGGTCTTGCACTGACGACACGCTTCGCGCAGCACCCAGGCGCCGATGTCATTGATGAGCCCGCACTCCTCCGCCAGGGGAATGAACTCGTCGGGCGCCAGAAGGCCCCGCGTTGGATGTTGCCAGCGGATCAGGGCCTCGGCACCCCGGATATCGCCGGTCGCGGTATCGACCTTGGGTTGGTAGTGCAGCCTGAACTGATGCAGCGACAGCGCCTTGTGCAGATCGCTGAGCAGATTGACTCGCTCGATCGTCGTTGCATTCATGTGGGCCGAGTAGCACTGCAGATTGTTGCGTCCGAACTGTTTGGCGCAATACATCGCGGCATCGGCGCGGCTCAGCAACAAGGCGGCCGTGGAACCGTCCACGGGATAGTGGGCGACACCGATACTCGCCGAAATGCGCAGGTCTGCGCCGTGCAGGCGGATCGGCGCCTGCAGCGCCAGATTCAGCTGTCGACCGAACTCGCGAGTATCTTCGATCGTCGGACTGGGGCTTACGATCAGCACAAATTCGTCGCCGCCGATTCGCGCCACCGTATCGAGCTTACGCGCGGCAGCATCGAGTCGCCGTGCGACCTCGCTCAAGACTTCATCGCCCGCGAAGTGACCCATCGAGTCGTTGATCAGCTTGAACTGATCCAGGTCGACCACCATGACGGCGAACGGCTCCTGATCCCGATCGGAGTGCGCGATCGCCTGGGCAAGCCGATCATCCAGCAACACCCGGTTCGGCAGGTTGGTGAGCGCATCATGGGTCGCCAGATGTCGCAGCTGCTGATTGGCCGCCTCCAGGCTCTGCGTGCGCTCGAAAATCGCGCGCTCGAGCGAATCGACGTGGGCACGCAGCGCGCGCTCCTGCTGCCACTTGCGGGTCAGGGCGCTCGCGCACTGCTTGACCTCGATCGGCTCGAACGGCTTCTTCAGTATCAGCAACTTGTCGGTGTGCCCCAATCGGGCTACCACTTCGTTCCAATCGTAGTCCGAATGTGCTGAACAGATGACAACCTGCATGTCCGGGTCAACGGCCCAGATCCGCTCAATGGTCTCCAGTCCATCCCACCCGGGCGGCATCCGCATGTCGACGAATGCCATGGCGTACGGGCGTCCCTCGTGGACCGCCCGCCTGACGTATTCGGCGCCCTGGTGGCCCTGGGTCGCGTAGTCGAGCAGGTACACGGGCCGCGCTTCCGTCGGCTCCCCGCTGTCACCGAAGAGCAACTCCTCGACTTTTGCGAGGTTGACCTCGTGGTCTGTTACATCGGCAAGGACCAGGCGAAAGTCTTCGTGGATCGCGACGATATCATCGACAATCAGCACGCGGATCTCATCGACTTTGGGGGCATCCGAAGTCACGCGCGTCTCCGATCTTCCTGACCCTGGGTTGCGGCGAGCGGCAGGCGCAAGGTGAAGCAGGCGCCGCGACCTTTGCCTTCGCTTGATCCAGTCAGCTCCCCGCCCAGTTCCTTGGCGAGGATGGCACTCGAGTGCAGGCCGAATCCGTGGCCGTCCTTCTTGGTCGTAAATCCAAATTCAAACAGCCTTTGGTGCGTGGCGCTGTCGATCCCGGCGCCGGAGTCCTGAATTTCGATGCTCAATCCGCCCGCCGCCGTTCTGCCAATGCGCACCGTCAGCACCGGTGCGCCCTGCGTTTGGTCGTGCAGCGCGTGACGCGCATTGCTCAAGAGGTTGGCGACGATTTGAATCAGTTTGTGGCGATCGAGCGTGAAGCTTGGCAAGGGGTCGTAATGCCGGTGGATCACCACGTGCGTGTCGGCCGCGAAGTTCAGGGCGATGGCATGATCGACGAGCTCGGCAATGTCGACTTGTTCAGAGATGCCGCCGCGGCGGGCGTAGGTTTGCTGCGCCGCCACGATTTTGGCAATGTGCTCAACGTGCGTGACAATCGCCTTGGCTCTCGACAGGAGTTTCTCGTTTTCATCGCCGAGGCTTTCGCCGAGCTGCGTGAGGTAGCCTGGGATTTCCCGACCCCGCGGCTCATTGTCAAGGAAGTTCCCAAGCCCGGCCCCTTGATCGCTCAGTAGTTTCGCAACACGTTGCACATTGCCGACGCGCGAGTCGCGCAGGCCGGACTGCAGTAAGGCGACTGCGACTCCGAGGCTGTTCAAGACATTCCCGATGCTATGAAGGACTCCCGTGGCCACCTCCGCCATGCCAGCCTGGCGCGAGACATCGCGCAGCTGCATTTGCAGCTCCAATTTCTGTTCTTCCTGCCGCAGCTGATCGGTGATGTCCCAGGTAACGCCGAGTAGTCGACGCAGCTGCCCGCCCTCGTCAAAAAACAGCCGGGCATGGGCCTGCAGGTGAATCGAGTCGCCCGATGGGCAAATGAGCCGTGCGCGGGCCGTACAGGTATCGCGTCTGGCTGCGGCAGCCTCTTTGATGGCGGTCTTGGCGGCGCCGAGATCGCCGGGATGTACCAGCGCCAGTAGCGCGTCGATTTGCTTGCGGGGGTCGATGCCTATGGCTCGCAACGATGCGATTTCGTTCTCGGTCCACAGCATGCTTCGGGCGGTGACGTCATACTCCCAGCAAAGGATGCCCGCGGCTTGGGTGGCAAGTGTCAGCAGGTTCTTGCCGTGCTGCAGGTCGGCGTTGAGTTCGGCCAGGTGCAGCGCATCCCGGCGCGTACGGGACTCGAGGTGTGCGTCGTACACTGCGGTTATCAACGTTATGGCGAGCAGCGCCAGGGCGATGACACCGATGGTCAGTGCCAACCAGGCGTTGTCCAAGGTGGCGCCGCCCACGCAAAACGACCCGGGTGCCAACATGGCCGCTGCCATGGCGGTGTAATGCATGCCGGTGATCGCCAGCCCCATGATGATCGCAGCGCCGGCGCGGGCGAGCAGGGCGAGCCAGGACTTGCCGCTGCGCAGGTTAAAGGCGAGCCAAAGCGCCGCAAAGGAGGCTGTTACCGCGATGGCGAACGACGCGCCGACCAATACCGGATCCCACTGAATCGCCGGCATGATCTGGATTGCTGCCATGCCGCTGTAGTGCATGCCGCAAATGCCGCTTCCCATGATCACGGAGCCTGCAGTGAGTCGCTTCAGTGTCAGATCGCGTCGACCGGCGACGTGCAGTGCGAAACCAGAGGTCAGGATGCCGATTACGAGTGAGAGCAGAGTCGTCACGACGTTGTAGCGCAGGGGAATCGCCACCGAAAACGCCAGCATGCCGATGAAGTGCATCGACCAGATGCCGATGCCCATGGCGGCAGCCCCGCCGAACAGCCACAGGCGACCGCCGGAGCGCTCGGCATGCGCGATTCGACCGGCGAGGGTCAGCGCCGTGTAGGAAACGACGATGGCGACCAGAATCGATAGCGCCACGAGCCAGAAGTTGTAGGTTGCCTGCATTGCTTAGCTCGTCGGAGGCGGCGCCGAATTGGCGCTTTTGCGAAAGCTCGAATGTGCCGAAAAGAGCCCTCCAAGGCTCGTACATGGTTCACGCTTCGGCGGCGGCGAGCTCGAGTACAGCCGGAAATGGCCCCGGTGTCGGTTTTCATCGGTGGATTTCGATTACTAACCCAGGAACATTTCGATTCCCTGGGGAGTGATTATGACAACGAAGTCAATCGCCGCGGCCGGCGCGCTGGCATTGGTGCTGCTAGTGCGTTTGCAGTCCGCGGCGGCTGCCGACAGCGCCCGTGGCATGCCCAATCCCGAATTCCTGCCCGACCCAACCGGCGCCATCGAGAACTACAGCGCCAACGGCTCGATCGATACCACGGGTGCTTTTTTTCAGAGCCTCGGTACCAATGGGCGCACCTGTGCGACCTGCCACGTGGCCAGCCAGGCCTTCGGGCTCAGCGCCACGGGTGCGCAAACGCGCTATCTCCTCAGCGGCGGGCGCGACCCACTGTTTGCCTCGGTCGACGGCGCGAACTGCGCCAATGCGCCGGCCAATCGCCCCGCGAGTCACAGTCTGCTGCTGCAAAGGGCATTGATCCGCATCGCGCTGCAATTTCCCCCGGCGCCGCCCGTGCAGCCGCAGTTCACCATCAGCGCGATCCACGATCCCTACGGCTGCGCGATCAGCCCTGACCCGAGTACCGGTCAGCCGGATGTGTCGGTGTACCGTCGTCCGCTACCGACCACCAATCTGGCGTTCCTCAGCGCAGTCATGTTCGATGGGCGCGAGACGGTCGAGCCGCTGACCAGTGGAGCCACCTTCCGCGCCAACCTGATAGCGGACCTGACTCACCAGGCTACGGACGCGACGCTGGGTCACGCACAGGCCGCACAGGCCCCGACTGCGGATCAGCTCGCGCAGATCGTTGAATTCGAGCTTGGGCTGTACAGCGGGCAGGGTTTCGATCTGCGCGCCGACGGACTCGCCCAGGATGGCGCCGCGGGCGGCGCGATCAATGCGGCAGGCATTCCCTACTATCCGGGGATCAATGATGCGCTCGGGGCTGATCCGACGGGCGCGAGCTTCAATTCGACCGCGATGGTGCTGTTTGCGCCCTGGGCCCATCCGACCAAGTCAAATGGTTTCTTCGACGCCGAGCGCAACGCGGCGCGCCGTGAGATCGCGGCAGGCGAGGCCTTGTTCAACAGTGCGCCGATCACCATCACCAACGTGCGCGGTCTCAACGACAATGTCGCCTTGGGCAAGCCAACTTCCTTCGTCGGCCACTGCACCACCTGCCACGACGCGCCCAACGTCGGTAATCACTCGCTGCCGGTGCCACTCGACATTGGCACCAGCCACAGCGCCTTGCCGGGCCTCGAGACCGACCCCGCGATCGCGGCGGCGCTGGCACAACTGAGCATGCCGAATTTGCCCGTGTATCAAATCACTGGCTGCCCAAATCCCTTCAACGCTGGTCAGCCGGCCTCGTTTTTCACGACCGATCCGGGCAAGGCGTTGATTTCGGGCAACTGCAGCGACCTCAATCGCGTCAAAGGTCCGATCCTGCGCGGTCTTGCCGCACGAGCGCCGTATTTCCACAACGGCGCAGCCGCTAACCTGTCCGAGGTGGTCAACTTCTACAATAAGCGGTTCCAGATGGATTTGAGCGAGGATCAGAAGCGCGCGCTTGTCGCCTTCCTGAAGGCGCTCTAGCGACCGAGGGTCCTCTCGTAGGCGGCCGCCGCGTCTGGCGTGCCGCCCTCCAGGGCTAATAGTCGGGCGAGCGTGGCGCGCTGCCAGCGCCAGATACGCCAGGCCTGATCGGGCCAACCCTCTCGGCGGGCTCGGTCGGCCGCCGAAGCATAGAACTCGAAGGCCGCGAGTTGATGCCGTCGTCGCACCTGCCTGTCGCTCGCTGCTTGTGCGGCCTGCTGCTCGCGCTGACCGAAGCGCGCCAGCGCATCGGGCTCGAAAATATCGGCGCCACGTTGATACCAGCGCCATGCCTGCGCATCGTTCGTGGATCCCATGCTGATACCACGCTCGTAGAGACTCCCAAGCTCAAAGGCGGCTATGGTCACATTCTGGCTCCAAGCATGCTCGAGCAGCGAGATGGCGCGGGTGCCATCGGCGGGCGCAGACGGCGCCGTAGTGAGCAGCCGTGCCAGATCGACGCCCGCGGCCCTGTAGCCGCCCGCGACCGCCTGCTCGAGCTCGGCTCGCGCGGCCACCCGGCGATTGCCGGCCGCGAGAGCGCGGCCATACTCGTACCGCTCGCGCTCCGAGCGCGCGACGCCCGGTCCCGGTGTGCAAGCGGCGATGGCAGGCTCGGAGTCGATCTGGCCTGCCGACACACCGATCGCAAGTCGATCCGGATCGTATGGTGCACCGGCAAGCTTGTCGCAGGTCGACTCCACCGTTGCAGGGGCGCGCTCATCGCTGGGCTGCGGCAGTCCGAGTGCGTCGCGCTGCGTTCGGGACAGTGGATCAAACTCCGCGGCTGCCGCCCAGGCAATCTGCGCCGCTAGCGGCGGCGCATCGGTGTCCCAGATGCGTGCGGTCCCATCGTCCGAGGCCGTTACGATCCGCCGCCCATCGGGAGCGAAGGACGCAAATTCCATGAGATCCAGATGCCCGCTGAGCGCGAGCACCTGCCGGTTGCTCGCCAGGTCCCAGATGCGCGCCGTGCGATCGTCGAGGGATAGCACGACTCGCCGGCCATCAGGTGAGAATTCCGCCGTCGGTACGTTGTCCGTCAGTCCTTCCAGCCGCGCCACCTTGGCACCGCTGTGCGCGTCCCAGAGCCGTGCGGTCTGGTCGTTGGCCGCTGTCAGGATGTAGCGACCATCGGGCGAAAACTCTGCCGACCAGACCTGACCGGTGTGTCCGCGCAGCACCAGCAGCTGTCGGCCGCTTCGGGAGTCCCAGACGCGGGCGGTTTGATCGCTCGAAGCCGTGACGACGCGGGTGTCGTCCGGTGAGAATGTCGCGCTGCCGACCAGGTCGGTGTGCCCGCTCAACAGTGCCAGGTGTTGCCCGGTCACCGCGTCCCAGACATGCGCCGTGCGATCGATCGAAGCGGTCACGAGCCGCCGTCCATCATGGGAGAAGGCCGCCGTGGTCGCCTGATCGGCGTGTTTGACCTGCAGGATCTCGCGTCCCGAGGCCGCCTCCCAGATGCGCGCGGTACGGTCGCCCGAGGCCGTGACAACGTAGTGGCCATCCGGCGAGAAAGCGGCGGAAAGCACCGGCGCCGTATGACCCCTAAAGCGCTGCAATTCGCGGCCGGTCGCGGCATCCCAGATGCGCGCGGTGGTGTCGTCCGAGGCCGTCACCACTTCGCGGCCATCGGGCGAAAAGTGCGCCGCATTGACTGCGGCCATATGACCGCTCAGCACCTGAAGTTGACCGCGCGGAACGATGTCCCAGATACGCGCCGTAAGGTCATCGGAGGAGGTCACCACGCGCCGACTGTCGGGTGAGAACCCGGCGTACCAGACCCGATCGGTGTGGCCACTGAGCGTGCGGACCAGCTGGCCGGTGTTCGCATCCCATATGATCGCGATCGAATCGGTCCCGGCGGTGGCGATGTAGCGGCCGTCGGGGGAATAGGTCGCCGAGGCCACCGGCGCGCGATGCCCGCTCAATTGCAGCAGCTCGCGGCCGGTGGCGACATCCCACACGCGCGCCGTCTTGTCGTAGGAGGCGGTGACGAGCCGTCGGCCGTCGGGCGAGAAGGTCGCGAACCAGGCGCGATTGCGATGGCCGCTCAGCACCCGCAGCAGGCGGCCCGTGGCTGCGTCCCAGATGCGCGCGGTCTTGTCGTCCGAGGCAGTGGCAATGAGTCGTCCATCGGGTGAGAACTCGGCGGAGGCCACCCGGTCCGAGTGCCCCGTGAAGGTATGTATCAGCGCCCCACTGTTGGCGTCGAACAGATAGGCCGCCTTGTCGTCCGCGGCAGTCAGTACGTAGCGGCCGTCCGGGGAGAAGGTCGCGGTGTTGACATGATCGCCGTGCGCGCGAAAGACGCGCAGCTCGCGGCCGGTGCCGGCATCCCAGAGCCGCGCCGTGCCATCGACACTGGCCGTGATCACACTTTGACCGTTGGGTGAGAATTCGGCACAAGTCAGCGTATCGGTGTGGCCCGTAAGACGCTGCAATTCCAGCCCGCTGCCGGCATCCCAGATGCGGGCGGTGTGGTCCTTCGAGGCGGTTACCACCCGCGTGCCGTCGGGTGAGAAGCTGGCGTAGTTCACGGTCGCCTCATGCCCGGCGAGCGCCAGCACGGCGGAATCGGCGGCACGCGCCGCCTCGAAGACGTTGAGCGCCTCGGGTGTATCACCCGCGTGTTGTGCCAGCACCGCGGTCATGATGCCCGTGGCGCCGCTGCTATCCCCCAAATTCAGGCGCGCGGCCGCGGCCTGCGTCAGCAACTGACGCTGCGCCTGCAACGCCTGATCGCGTTGCGCGGCGGCAAGCCGGGCCTCATAGCCAGTTGCAGCAAGTCCGCCCGCGAGCGTTGCCACCAGCAGCGTCGCCGTGGCGATGCCAAGCCGGTGCCGTCGCACGAACTTGCGCGCCCGGTAGACCAGGCTGTCGGGTTGGGCCAGCACCACATCCCCGCGCAGGAATCGGGCGATGTCCTCATCGAAGGCATTGGCCGTTGCGTATCGCTCGGCGGGGGTTTTCTTGAGGGCCTTGAGCGCGATCGTATCGAGATCTCCGACCAGCGCACGCACAAGCTTGCGCACGGTGGAGTCGCGCGCCGCGGCCACGGTCTCGTCCAGTCCGGCACGGCTCGGTGCCAGCGGTTCGGCCTGCAGGATCGCCTCCTCGAGTGCACCGCGCGAATCGCGCTTGAGCCGGTAGGGGCGCACGCCGGTGAGTAACTCATAGAAGATGACCCCGAGCGAGTAGACATCCGCCGCGGTCGTGATGGGCGCGCCGAGGATCTGCTCCGGGGCGGCATAGTCGGGCGTGAGCGCCCGACCTCCGAGCTGCGTAAGTTCGGTCTCCGGAGTGCTCGAGCCTTCGGTCAGGAGCTTCGCAATGCCGAAATCGAGCAGCTGCGCCTGGCCGTCCTCGGTCACCAGAATGTTGGAGGGCTTGAGGTCGCGGTGAATGATCAAGTGCGCGTGCGCGTACTGCACCGCGCTTAAGACCTGGCGAAACAATTGCAGGCGCGCCGCAAGACCGAGGCAGTGCTCGTCGCAGTAGCGCGTGAGGGGCGAGCCCGCGACGTATTCCAGGGCCAGATACGGCTGTCCGTCCTCCGCGACGCCGGCGTCGAACAGGCGTGCGATGTGCGCATGACTCAGGCTGGCGAGAATCTCGCGCTCGCGACTGAATCGCTCGCCGAGCACCGGGCCCAGGATCGGATGCACCAGCTTCAGCGCTACCTGGCGCGTGAACATCCCGTCGACGCGTTCGGCAAGCCACACACTGCCCATGCCACCGTGACCCAGCAGTGACAGGATGCGGTAAGGGCCGAAGCGCCGTTCGATCAGCGCCTGATCCTCGGAGATTGCCGCGGCCAGTGCCGCGGCTACCTGCTGCGGATTGCTCAGAAAGCGTGCGCCTTTGCCGGCTCCCTGCGAGGCGAACAGGCGCCGCAACAATGCCGCCGCTGCGGAATCCCGCAGTTCGAGAGCCGTGAGCCAGGCGTGACGTTCGCCGGGCTCGAGCTCGAGCGACTCATCGAGCAGCTGCGAGATCCTCGAGAACTGCTCGGGGGTCAACTCACGCAACGGGCTGGTCATGGCGCCTCACCGAGCTCAGGGCAGCTCGACCTCGTGGAAAAGCAGCAGCCGCGCCTTCTCCCAGTCGCGCTGTACCGTGCGTTCCGATGCGCTGCGCAGCGCGGCAATCTCGGCAAACGAGAAGCCACAGAAGTACCGAAGATCCACCACCTCGGCTAGGCGTGGATCCCTTTTGGCCAACTCATCCAGAGCGTCGGACAGACGCGTCAGCTCCGTGCTGTCGGGCAACTCCCCGCCGCTATGCGTCGTCAGGTGTGTGATTTCGAACTCGGCGCCACGCTTCAGCGCGCCGTGATGTCTTGTGAAGTCAATCAGCAGGCCGCGCATCGCCCGCGCGACATAACCCAGGAAGCGGGCGCGATCCTGGAAATTGACCGCACGCTCGGCCATGTTCACATAAGCTTCGTGGACCAGGGTGGTGGGACTGACGCTGGATTCCGGATGCCTACGAAGCTCGCGGTTGGCAATCCGCCGCAGTTCCGCATAGAGCGAGGCGAACAACTGCGCCGGCGCCCCGGGAGGAATGTCGGCCTCACCGTTACGCGCGGGTGCATCGGGAGGCAGCTCTTGGGACATGGGGTCGTCCGGGAAAGGGACCGGGGGCAGCATGCCTAAAGATACGCCGCGCGGCAATCGGCCTCGCAAGCTGTCATGTTTCGCCTGGCAAATCCGATTACGACTTCCTGATGGCTGCTTGCACAATGGCACATGCACTTGAAATGCGCGATCGCTCGCGATAGGCTCCCTGCAAATATTGGTAGCGCTCCCATAACGGGCGCTCCAGCCGCACAGGCTGACAATAATTCAGGGGATATCCGCGATGATGAGAGGGTGGATGTTGATTCCCGGCAGTGTGGCGTGTCTGGCCATCACTGTCTTGAGCGGCTGTGGTGGGTCCGGTGGCGGCCCTGGCGTCACGACGTATCAGGTCAATGCCGCGCCCGCAACCGGCGGCAGCATCGCGGTCTCGAATGCCAGAGTGGACGCCGGCAGCGCGGCGACGCTCAACATCACCGCGAACAGCGGGTACACCATCGGCAGCGTGACCGGCTGCGACGGAACGCTCACCGGCAGTACCTATACCACCGGAACCGTCACGGCGGACTGTACCGTGACGGCGAGCTTCATTGCGCAGTACACCGTGACGGGAACAGCCGGCGTGGGTGGGACCCTTTCACCCGCAAGCGCCCTCGTGACGTCCGGCGCCACGACGACCCTCACAGTCACGGCAAATAGCGGGTATATCATCGGCAGCGTGACCGGTTGCGGCGGCAGTCTGGCGGGCAACACCTACACCACCGGCGCAGTGAGCGCCAATTGCACCGTGACGGCGAATTTCCTGGCGCAGTATTCGGTGACCGCAACGGCAGTAGACGGTGGCACGATTTCTCCCGCGAGCGCCATCGTGACTGCCGGTTCCACGACGACGTTCACGGTGGCAGCCACCGGAAACAAGGGCTATCCCATCAGTAGCGTGACAGGTTGTGGCGGCAATCTGTCCGGCACTACCTACACCACGGGGCCGATCACCGGCACTTGCGCGGTGACGGCGGCCTATGCTGCGCCCTTCACCTGGGTCTTCGGCCCCAACAATGGGCTCTTGAACGGCAATTACGGTACCCATGGGGTTCCCTCCGCCACTACCGTACCGGGGGCTCGAAACAGTTCAGCGGCCTGGATGGATGCCAGCGGCAACCTGTGGATATTCGGGGGCTACGGAATCGATGTCGGTTCCGGGGCGGCGCCGGACGTGATGAACGACCTGTGGGAGTATTCGCCCAGCAGCGGCCAGTGGACTTGGTGGGCCGGCTCCAACACTGTGAAAGCTGCCGGGGTCTACGGCACCAAAGGTCTAACAGTCGCAACCAACATGCCGGGGGCGCGTCAGAACGCAGTCACCTGGACGGACTCAAGTGGCCAGGTGTGGCTGTTTGGGGGAACCGGGTACGATTCCACCGGTATCAATCTGGGCCCGATGAATGATTTGTGGGTGTATTCGCCCACCACGGGCCAATGGACCTGGGTCGGTGGCTCCAACACCCAGCTTGCCCCGGGTGTCTACGGCACCCAGGGCAATGCCGCGAGCCCGAATGTCCCGGGCGCGCGCTTTGCTGCGGTGAGTTGGCAGGACGCCAGCGGCAACCTGTGGCTGTTCGGCGGATGGGGAGTCGATGCCAGCGGGGTGCAGGGCTATCTCAACGATGTGTGGGAATACTCTCTCACCAGCGGTAATTGGACCTGGGTCAGCGGTTCCACCACGGCGCAAGCAGTGGGCGATTACGGTAGCCAAGCGGTTGCCGCGTCCGCCAATGTTCCCGGGGCACGTTCGAATGCAATGAGCTGGACGGACGCCACCGGCAACCTCTGGGTGTTTGGGGGCATGGGGTTGGATTCCACGGGCGCTACCGGGTATCTGAACGATCTGTGGGAGTTTTCGCCTGCCAGTGGCGGCTGGATCTGGATTGGCGGTTCCAACACCGCCCAGGCGGTTGGAGTCTACGGTACGGAAGGCGTTGCCGCGGCCGCGAACGGGCCCGGCGGGCGCCGAGATGTCGCAGGTTGGACGGACGCCGCCGGTAATCTGTGGCTGTTCGGTGGGTGGGGCCTCGACTCCGCCGGGACTCTCGGCCTCTTGAATGATCTGTGGGAGTACTCGGTCTCGAACAACGAATGGGCCTGGATCAAAGGCTCCAGTACCGTGAATAGCGTCGAGACCCACGGCACCATCGGGGCGGCAGCGGGTACGAATATTCCGGGCGCTCGTCAGGAAGTGACCAGTGTGAAGGACCCCAGCGGCATCGTGTGGCTGTTCGGCGGGTTCGGGTACGGTCCCATCACCGGGGCCGGTGAGCTGAATGACATTTGGACGTACCCCACACAGTGAGCATCGCTGGTGCATTACGCACCGAACGCATCCGGCGCGTTCCGTATTTGAGTTAAGGAAACCCAGGCTATTTGAGATAACCCGTTGACGCTCCATGGAATCAGCCAATTACAAAGTCGTGGCACAGATGTTGCTTCTGAGTGAAATGCAGGCGCACTGAGAGCGCCTGACAACCGCAGGTCCAAAGTCGGATCTGCAATGGCAATGCCGCCAGCCCGTACGCCTCGCACTGCGACGCGCACCGCCGGCGGCATTTTTTTGTCCGCGTGAAACGCGCGGGCCCGCAAACCGATCGCTCAGGTAAGGAACAAATCGAATGAAACGAATGACCACGATGCGAATTCACTTTTTCCAGATCACCTTGATGCTGCCCGCTGCTGCATACGCTGATGAAACACAAAGTTTGTCTCAGGCGCTGCTCGCGACCACGCCGCTCATTGATGTCCGCCTGCGCCACGAGGAGGTTGAGCAGACAGGGCTTCCCAGCAACGCCGACGCCAATACCCTGCGCCTCAGAGTGGGCGCACAGACCGGGCGATTCCTTGATACCAGCCTCCTGGTAGAAGGAGAGGTCATGCTGCCCTTTGATCGGGCGTACCGCCCGGACAATGCCGTTTCCTCGTATACGCAATTTCCGGTGGTCGCCGATCCACGCAACCTCGTGGTGAATCGCGCGCAGCTCGTGAACAAGACTTTGCCGAAGACCACGCTCACTGTCGGGCGCCAGCGCATCATTCTGGATGACCAGCGCTTCGTCGGTAATTCGGGGTGGCGGCAGAACGAGGTGACCTTCGACGCGGTGCGGATCGTGAATCAGTCGCTTCCAAATTTCACCATTGACCTGACGGCGCTGGACCGGGTGAATAGAATCTATGGCCACGATTCGCCGCAGGGAACCTATAAGGGCGACAGTTACCTGATCAATGCCGGCTACGTTCTGCCGATCGGTACTCTCACCGCCTTCACCTATCTGCTGGATTTCGATCCCATCAGCGGTCTCGCCGGCGCGCTCGACCCGCGACGCGGCTCAACCTCAACGACGGGCGGTCGACTGGGCGGTACTTGGCCGGTCTCCGACGTCCGGTTGGGTTACACCGTATCCTATGCTTCGCAGACACCGCGCGCTGACAATCCACTGGAATTCCACAACAACTATTTTCTCGCCGAGATCAAAGCGAGCGTTGCCGGAGTCACGTTGACGCTGGGCGATGAGACGCTGCATGGTAATGGCACCGTCGGATTTGCGACGCCGCTGGCCACTTTGCACTTGTTTCAGGGTTGGGCCGACAAATTCCTGACGACGCCGGCCGATGGCATCGACGACCGCTATGCCACAGTCAATTGGACGATCAAGCAGGTGACGTGCCTCGACTCCCTCGCGGTCACGGCCGTCTACCACGACTATGATGCGGAGCGAATCAGCATAGCCTACGGTAAAGAGAGGGACCTGTTGCTCGTAGGCAAGTGGCATCAGTATGCCGCCACATTCAAATACGCGGATTTCACCTCCGCGGTCGCAACGCCGCTGGCCATCGCCCGTGACACGGAAAAGTTCTGGGCGCAGATTGAATACATCTTGTAGCGGGCCGCTACCTGGGCAATCGCCGCCGGGTCCGTGGGCCGGCAAATCCTTCGAACTGCGACGCGGATCACGCATTCAGGTCGCACCTTAATCTGGTGCACATTGGGGAAGCGCAGCCCAAGTGCTAGGGTGTCAGGTGGCCGTAAGTTTTGTGGCGGTCCGTGCAGCCTGGATCGCGTGATCGGCAGGAAGTCGTGTCATCTGAAGCAAAAAAACTTCCGCGAAGTCTACACAGCGGTACTCGCATCCTTCTGGTCGAAGATGCGGAAATTGACGCAGAGCTCGTCATGCGCCAGGTTCGCGAGGCGGGGGTTGCCGCGCAGTGGCGCTGTGTGGCCGACGAATCGCAACTGCGCAGCGAGCTCGCGCACTTTCGCCCGGATGTAGTGCTGTCGGACTTCACCCTCCCAGGGTTCGACGGGTTATCCGCGCTGCGGATCGTCCGCGAAGTGAGTCCGGACGTGCCGTTCATCTTTGTCTCGGGAACCATCGGCGAAGAGTGCGCCATAGACGCCTTGCAGCGCGGTGCCTTGGACTATGTCCTGAAGCACAACTTGGCGCGCCTGGTACCGGCGATCACGCGGGCACTGGACGACGCCGAAACCCGCGCGGAACGCAAGCGTCAGGAATTGCAGATCGCGCGTTTGACTCGCGTCTTGCGCATGCTCAGCGGCATAAATGGCGCCGTCATACGTATCAGGGACCGTGCCGCGCTGTTCAATGAAGCCTGTCGCCTCGCCGTCATGGTCGGGGGGTACCCCATCGCCGTGGCCTTGCTCAAGCAGTCCGATGGCCCGGGACTCGACGTCGTGGCGAGCAACGGGCTCGAGCGCGCTACCGTGGAGCGCCTGCGGGCCGCAGTTTCTACTTCAATTCCGAACGAAACGAGCATCGTTGGCCAGGTCATCGTCAAAGGCAGGTTTGTGGTCTGCGATGAGACCACCAAGTTGGACGTGGGCGATGCGCTCAACTTCGTGCTCCAGCGCATCAGCTCCCGCCGCGCCGTGACTTTGCCGCTGCTGCTGGACAGCACAGTGTGGGGAGTGTTGATCCTGGTGGCGCCCGACTCCAGGGCGCTGATCGAGGAGGAACTGGCGATGCTGCACGAGGTTGCTGCAAACCTCTCCTTCGCGCTGCAGTTCCTGCAAAAGGATAACGAGGTGCGCTTCCTGGCGTATTTCGACCCGAACACCGGACTTGCGAAGCGCCGTCTGTTCTGCGACCGCCTCGGCCGGCTGATATCCGGGTCGCGCGGTGCGGCGCGCTGCGCCGTTGCGGTATTCGACATCGAGAAGCTCAGCGTCATCAATGACTCGTTCGGCCGGCACATCGGTGATCGGCTGCTGCAGCTGGTGTCCGAGCGCCTGCGCAGCGGCTTTCACCACACTGAATTCGTGGCGCATCTGGGCGGGGGTACCTTCGCGGTGGCGCTGGGCAGCGCGTCTGGCTCGTCGGACCCGCTGGCAACGTTACAGGAACGCCTGGGGGCCATTTTTGGCCGCCCGTTTGATATTGAGCTGCGCTCCATCCCGGCGATCATCAAGACCGGCGTCGCGGTCGGGCCCGAGGACGGGACCAGCGCGGACGTGTTGGTGCAGAACGCCGAGGCGGCGCTTGGCGATGCCCGTGCAGGTGGCCATCGCCTGGTGCAATTCAGCAACGTCCAGCGGTCGGCGGTGGTCGGCCGCTTGGCTCTGGAGCATAAGCTGCGACTTGCCATCGAGCGCAAAGAGTTTGAACTGCACTACCAACCGGAGTTCAACGCGAGGACGCGGCGCATCGACAGCGTGGAAGGGTTGATTCGCTGGCGCAGTCCGGATGAGGGCGTGGTTTCCCCGGCCGCCTTCCTATCCGTATTGGAGTCGACCGGCCTGATTGCGACTGTCGGGGAATGGGTGATCCGCCAGGCCGCCGAGGACGTCCAGAACTGGCGGCGGCTGGGACTGCCGAAGGTGCGGATTGCCGTCAACGTCTCACCGCGGGAACTGCGCTACCCGCAGTTCGCCAAGAGATTCCTGCAGCTGAACCACGAGTGCGGCGCCGGCAGTCTTGATATTGAAATTACCGAGGGTGCATTGCTCGACGACAGCGATGTCGCTGTCCGTGAACTCAAGGCCCTGCGAGAGTCCGGAGTTCGGATCGCGATAGATGACTTTGGAACCGGCTATTCTTCGCTGAGCCGTCTGTCGGATCTGCCCATCGATACGCTCAAGATAGACAAGACCTTCACGACACGCCTGTTCACCGATTCGCTGGGGCCGACCTTGGTGTCCACCATCATCACCCTGGCACATGCGATCGGCATGACGGTAGTCGCAGAAGGAGTCGAGACCGAACAGCAGCTCAAAATACTTTGTGACCTCGGGTGCGACCATCTTCAAGGGTACTTTCTGAGCCAGCCTTTGCCGAGCAAGCAGCTCATTGAGCTGTTGGCCGAGAACGATAGGCAGTTCCCGTTCCAGAGTTAGCTCGCGGGCCCGAGTGGGCTGCGACCCCGTGCCCACAGCATTTCCTGGCAGCAAGGTCGTTTCGGGGGCACAATACCGCGCATCGGGGCGAGGCGGAAGGGCAGGGCGATGAGCGACGGCGCAGAGCGTGAGATCCCCGCTACGCTGCTGCGATCAACGGAGCGCAAAATCTGGCTTGGGTTTTTCTTCGCGCTGGCATGCCTGGGCGTCGTTGCCCTGGTCTCTTACGACAGCGTCCGTCGACTGAACCAAAACGCCGCGTGGGTTGCCCACACCCATGAGGTCCTGATCCGCCTGGAACTGCTGTTGGCGGCGGCCACGGATTCGGAAACCGCAGAGCGCGGCTATGTAATCACGGGTGACGAGGGCTACCTCGAGCCGTATCGGAAATCGGCACAGCTTGTTGGTACCGATGGCGAGCTGCTGCGCCGACTGATCGTTGACAACCCTGCCCAGCAGCACCGGCTCGACACCGTGACCGCGCTCGCTCGGGAGCGGCTCGAGAATTTGCGCTATGTCGTCGAACTGCGGCGGACGCAGGGTTTCGAGGCGGCGCGCAACGAAGTTCTTACCGGGACGGGCAAGCGGTTTCACGATCAGATTCGCAGCGTCATCGATGAGATGGAGTCGGCCGAGACGGCCTTGTTGGCGGAACGTGAGCGCTCAAGGAATGAAAGTTCGATCCAGGCCAAGGCGATCATCCTTGCCAGCGCCTTGGTCGCCTGCGCCATCGTCGCCCTGGCCCTGCTCGCGCTCCGTCGGGACTTTGCAGGACGGATGCGGGCCGAGCGTGCTCTGCAGGGGGCGAACGAGCATCTCGAACTTCGCGTTGAGCAGCGCACGGCCGAGCTCGCACGCCTGGCCGCGATCATCGAATTCTCGGACGATGCCGTCATCGGTGCGGATCCGGGGGGCATCATCACCAGCTGGAACGGTGGCGCCACCCGGCTCTTTGGCTATTTGGAGGCGGAGGCAGTAGGAAAACCCACTACGCTGATCATCCCCCCGGAGCGTTCGGCAGAGGAACCTGCCATTCTCGCGCGAATCGCCCGCGGTGAAGCAACCGAGCATTTCGAGACGGTGCGCGTGGGAAAGGATGGTCAGCCGATTGACGTATCGGTGACCATTTCGCCCATTCGGGACAGTCATGGCGCCATTGTTGGCGCATCCAAAATCGCCCGCGATATTTCTGACCGCCGGCTCGCCGAGCGCAAGGTACAGGCGCAGCTGGCGCGATTGAGTCTGTTGCAGCAGATCACGCGGGCCATCGGCGAACGCCAGGATACGCAGAGCATTTTCCAGGTGGTCATCCGCACCCTTGAAGACGAGTTGCCCTTGGACTTCTGTTGCATATGCCTGTACGAGCCTGCCGAGAATGGATTGACGGTCTCGAGCGTGGGCCGGCGCAGCGAATCGCTGGCGATCGAGATTGCCATGACGGCGCAAGCGCGTATCGCGATTGACGAGAATGGCCTGTCGCAGTGCGTGCGCGGTCGGCTGGTATACGAGCCCGATATCGGTGAGGTTCCGTTTCCCTTCCCTCGGCGGCTGGCGAAGGGGGGGCTCAAGGCGATGGTGGCGGCCCCCTTGCTGGTCGAGAGCAAGGTGTTTGGCGTACTCATCGCCGCGCGTCAGCAACCGCGCAGCTTCAGCAGTGGCGAGTGCGAGTTCCTCAAGCAATCGAGCGAGCATGTCGCCCTGGCGGCCCATCAGGCGCAGCTCTACAGCGCCTTGCAACAGGCCTACGATGACCTGCGGCTGACGCAGAAGGCGGTCCTGCAACAGGAACGGCTGCTCGCACTGGGCCAGATGGCGAGCGGTATCGCCCATGACATCAATAATGCGATCTCACCGATGTCGCTCTACGCCGAAACGTTGCTGGAGCAGGAACCGGACTTGAGTCCCCGGGCGCGCAGCCACCTCGAAACTATCCTGCGCGCCGTCGGAGATGTCGCGCAAACCGTCTCACGCATGCGCGAGTTCTACCGGCAGCGAGAGCCGCAGATGACACTGCGGGCGGTCGACATGAACAACCTGGCGCAGCAGGTGGTCGATCTCACCCGCGCCCGATGGAGCGACATGGCGCAGCGGCGCGGCATTGTCATCGAGATGCGCACTGATTTTGCACAGGGGCTGCCCCAGATCATGGGCGCCGACAACGAAATTCGCGAAGCGCTCACCAATCTCATCTTCAACGCCGTCGATGCGATGCCCGGCGGCGGTCCGTTGACCCTGCGGACATCCGTGGTGCAGGACGGGGGCACTGATTTGGCGGATTCGGAAGCGCGCAGGTACGTGTGCCTGGAGGTCATTGATAGCGGGGTGGGAATGGATGAGGAGACGCGACGCAAATGTCTCGAACCATTCTTCACCACCAAGGGCGAGCGTGGCACGGGGCTCGGTCTGGCCATGGTGTATGGGACGGTGCAGCGTCACAGCGCCGAGATTGAGATCGAGAGCGCGGTCGGCAAGGGTACCACCATGCGCCTGCGCTTCCCGATACCGCCCACGCCAACTGCGGGTGATGCGCCGTCGGGCAGCCCCGTCGTGGTACCACCCATGCGTATTTTGATCGTGGACGATGACCCGTTGGTGCTCAAGTCGCTAGTGGATACCTTGCAGGCGGACGGTCACACCGTCACCAGCATGGATGGCGGGCAGGCAGGGATTGACGCCTTCCTTGCATCCCATAGAGCTGGAAATACCTTCCCCGTGGTGATTACCGATCTGGGCATGCCTTACGTCGATGGGCGCAAGGTCGCCAGTGCGGTGAAGACGACGGCGCCCGACACCATCGTGCTGTTGCTGACCGGCTGGGGCCACCGGCTCTCTGCTGAAGGTGACGTTCCACCGCATGTGGATCGCGTCTTGAGCAAGCCCGCCCGATTACGCGAGTTACGGGAGGCCTTGGCACGAAGCTGGGAGTCGCGGAGCACATTGACCTGAGAGGTAGCGGATGAGGCAGGTAACTCTGGGGCGCATGACTGTTCAGAAGGTATTCGAGATGGAAAGCGGGCCGCCCATGCCCCTGATCGTCCCGGGGATCCGCCCTGCGGACCTGGCACATCTGGCCACCTGGTACCAAGATGACACCCTGGGGCCGACTGCCGAACAGTCGGCCTTCATGATGAGCATGCACAGTTACGTGCTACGGCTCGACGGTCTCACCGTGCTGATCGATGCATGCAACGGCAACCACAAGCGGCGCTCGATCCCGGACGTCAACCAGGCACAGACGCCCTATATCGAGAATCTCGCCAAGCTGGACTTGAGCACGCACGACATTGACCTCGTCTTGTGCACGCATCTGCATTTCGACCACGTGGGCTGGAATACGCGACTGGAGAACGGGAAGTGGGTGCCGACGTTCGCCAATGCCCGCTACCTGTTCTCACGTCGCGATTTCGAGCATTTTGGGACGCAGGAAGAGGAGAGTGACCATGTGCGCGCCTTTCGTGATTCGGTATTCCCGGTCTACGAGGCGGGTAAGGCAGAGTTGATCGAAGAGAACAAGGTCATCCATCGGCAGATCGGTGACGGCATCTGGCTTGAGCCGGCATTCGGACACTCGCCCGGGAATTTTTCGGTGCTGGCCGAATGTGGTGGCGAACGTGCGATTTTCTGGGGCGATGTGCTCCACCATCCGATACAGCTGGTGCGCCCCGATCTGACGATGTCGTTCGACGGGGACCCGCAAATGGCCCGCGAGACTCGCCTGCGGACCATCAACCGGGCCATCGACGAGAACCTCGTGTGCTTTCCCGCGCACTTCCGTGACCCCTCGGCGGGCCGAGTCCTGCGCGAGGGGAACGTCTATCGCTACCATTTCCTGGGTGCAGCTTAGCCCCGCGATTCGCCGGACTCAGCCGACAGCCAGTGACGCCGGCCGTGCCATGAGCTGCGTGACCTGCGCCTGCGCGCGCAGATTGGCTGGGCGTTTGGTATGGATGTCGCAGTAGGCGAGGAAGTCACGGCGCTTTTCGATGGCTCCGGTCATCATGGCCCAGTTGAGGTGGGCAGTCGTACTGCCAGAATCTGGCAGTATCAGCGGTCGACGACCCCATTGCGCATGACGAAGCAGACGTGCTGCAGCGTATAAATGTCCTCGAGCGGATTGCCTGGCACCGCAATGATGTCGGCGGCGAGGCCCGGGCTCAGGCTGCCGCGCTCCTTGTCCACATCGAGCAGTCTTGCCGCTCGGGTCGTCATGGCGCGCAGGATGTCCGCGGCCGGGACGCCTGCCTCGACGAAACTGCTGATGTACTCCAGGGCCTGTGCTCCGCGCGACTGACGAAGATTGTTCATGATGTCCGTTCCAAACACCACGCTGACGCCCGCCCGGTAGGCGCGTCGCAGACGCTCCACGCGTGCGGCATGGATCCGCTCGGCGTTCTGTTCATCAAATCCATTGGCGAGCAGCTGCTTTACGGTGAAATCGGTGCTCACCAGCACCACGGCGTTGTTGCGCGCCAGAGCCAGGTCCTCGTCAGTGAGTACCCAGCCGTGCTCGATCGAGGCGACCTTGGCCTCAATGGCAGAGCGGGCACCCGTCTCGGTTTGTACGTGTGCGGCGACCTTGAGCCCCGCGCGAGCAGCCTCGGCCACGATGAACCGGATGTCATCCGCGGAATACTGGTAGCGCTGTCCATCGACGACGATCTTGATGACCTTGGCGCCCCAGTAGGCGTTTTCACGGACAGCCTTGCGCATCTCGTCCTGGCTATCCGCAAAGTAGTACTCGGCATTGATGACCAGCTTGGGGTCCGTCGGGGTATCCCGGAACTGGCCGCCGAAGGGCGCAATGATGCGACCCGCCGGGACTATTGTCGGTCCGGGAGTATCACCGAAGCGGATGGCCTTCTCGAGATCCATGTCGAGATACTCGCCGGAGTTGCCGACATCACGAACGGTGGTGAACCCGGCGTCGAGCACCTCCTTGGCGTGGCGTGCGCCAAGAATCGCCCGGAACCCCGGCCGCCGCTGCAGGGCCATGATCCAGGTATCACCGAGATCCCACTTCGGATCAATGCTGGCGAGCAGATGCGTGTGGGCGTCGATGAGCCCCGGCAGCACGGTCTGCTTCGACAGATCGATCACCGTCGCCGCAGCCGGCACGGCCAGATCGTGGCCGATCGCCTTGATCCTGCCGTCCTCGATCAGAATCATCTCGTCGCGGGCGAGGGTTGCGGTGTCGGGATCCACCACCGCGCCGGCGCGGATGACCGTGGTATCGGCATAGGCGGACGAGAACAGCACTTGGGCTGCCAGAAATGCCAGCAATGGCCAGCGGCTATCCATGCAGTTCACCCTCGATTGCAATTCAACTAATACCTTAGTTATGATGCAACTCACGATGAAACGCAAGCCCGTTGCCAGGCGCCCGGAAAAACCCCTGACGGCGACCGAGCTGGAGATGATGAACGTCATCTGGCATCTGGGTCCCTGCACGGTGGCGCAGGTACGCGAACAACTGCTGCCACAGCGTGATCTGGCGTACACCAGTGTCTCGACCATCATTCGCATTCTGGAACAGAAGGGTTACCTCAACAGTGAGCGGGTCGGTCGAGGGCACCTTTACGGCGCGGTGCTGCCCAAGGATGAATACCAGGCGATGAGCCTGAACCACATGGTGCGCGAGGTCTTCAACGGCACGCCTTCCCTGGTGGTGCGCCAACTGCTGGACAGCGATTCGCTCAGCGCCGAGGATCTCGCGCAAATCAAGGCAATGCTCAACAAGCGGGTCGCCAAGCCGTGACGCTTGGATGGGTCAACGTCTACTTGTGCGCGAACGTCCTGATAATCGCTGGGACGCTGATGATAGCGGCTGTCAGGGCCGTCAGCCGCCGCTTGCGCGCCCCACTGTCCTATCGGCACCTCAGGCACATTGCCGGCTTGCTCGCGGCGGGCGCGGTCCTAGCGCCGCTGTGGACTGCCCTATCCACTGAGAGATCCCTGATACCACCGATTGTTCGGGCGTGGTCGGCGCCGAGCATGAGCGCCGTACAGAGTCTCCCGGTCGGTGAATTTCACCTGTCGACATCCATGCTGATGGCGGGACCGTCCCTGTCGCTGGATGGTCTACTGCAGGTTCTGCGATGGCTGTTTTGGATCGGGCTCGCTGTTTGGCTGGTATGGCTGGTGGTCGATGCCCGCCGAGCAGCGCGAGTGCTGCGCGAGGCGCATGTCATGCGGCGAGTCGGCCGAGTGTGGCTGCTGGCCGCCTCCAATACGGCCGTTCCCTTTGCGTTCTGGACGCCGTGGCGCAGCGCCATTGTTGTGCCGATTGCGTTCCTTGGCCACACTTCGGATCTTAGGATGGCGATTCGCCACGAGGCACAGCACCACCGCCAGGGAGATACCCTCTCGGTTTATCTGCTTCAGGTTCTGCGCGGCATGTTCCTGTGCAATCCGGCCGCGCATCTGCTGGCCCGGCAATTGACGCAGCTGCAGGAGCTGGCCTGCGACGAAGCAGTGCTGCGACGCTCCACGGTCTGCGCCTCGGACTACTGTCAGTGCCTGGTGCGCGCGGTCGAGTCCGCTCTCCACGGTCAGGGACGATCCTTGCTGCAGACGGGCATGGCGGGGAGTCACCGCAGCTCACTGATTGCGCGAACACATGCTGCCCTGTTCCGCCCGCAGCGCTATCTCAAGGCGTCGATCACGCTCGCCGCCTCGGCCGCGCTGCTCGCAATCCTGCTATCAGTGTCAGTGGCGGTTGGCGCGGTCATCAGGGACCAACGCATCTCCATGCGGGACGCCAATGCCATGGTCGAGGCAGCAGGCAAATCCACGGCATTTCCGCTGGTCATGAATGCCGCCGTGGCAGAGCAGCTGAATCTGCTCCTCGGCACCCAGGATGGACGCCGCTTTGTGCAATCGGCACGCGCCCGCATGGAGCAGTATCGCCCGACCATGACTCGGGATATGGCGACTCGCTCGCTGCCAGTGGCGCTGCTGGCGGTGCCCTTGATCGAATCGGGTTATCGCAACCTTCCGGCAGCGAAGGATCAAGAACGCGGTGCGGGTCTGTGGATGTTTATCGCCCGCACCGCCACACGTTATGGACTGCAGGTATCACCGGATGGCGATGAACGCCTGAACGTTGCCCTGGAAACCGACGCCGCGGCCCGCTTCCTCGGCGACCTGTATACCCACTTCGGCGACTGGCAGCTGGCGCTTCTGGCCTACAACGCAGGCGTTACCCAGGTTGATGCAGGAATACGCGCTACCGGAACCCGGAATGCGTGGCGACTGATTGAGCGCGGCTACGGCAATGATCCGGGGTACCTCGCGCGTATCATGGCGGCTATGATCATTCTGGGTGATCCGCGCAGCCCTTCAGATCTTTGAAGCGCTCGATGGCAACCTCGGCCAGCGCTTCACGCGTCAGGTAGGTATCTTCGGCGATCAGCCGCTCCAAGGTTGTCCGGACCTCCTCTTCCGGCAGCGATCGTCCGGCTTTGGCAACCAGACCCATGGCCCGATTGAGCGCGGCGGCTACGGCATAGTGATGGTCGCCGCAGCACTCCATGGCATCCCGATCGCGCTCGATCAGATTCACGATGAGAGCGAACGCCGCGCGGGGCTTCACCGGCAGGACCAGGTTCTCGATGGAGTCCAGAATCGACTGCAGCCGTTCACCGACCTGGGCCTCTTCTACGTCCTGAAACAGGCGGCTCATCGCGGCCTCCACTGCCCGGTCAGTTTCCATTTTCATGACGCTCCCCAGCGGTCAGGCCAGAGGTGAACTGGGTGCGCTCAGTGGCCTCCTCGATCCAGCCGCCGCCGAGTGCCTCATAGAGATGGACGACGCTTTGCATGCGTGCCAGGGTAATCTGAGCCAGCTGGTCCTCCGCCGAGAACAGCGTCTGCTGGGACTGCAGCACGGTGAGGAGATCAGTCGTGCCCTGGCGATATTGAAGCTGGGAGATCTGGAAGGCCTCCTGGGCCGCATCCACTTCGTGCCCCAGGTGCTGCTCCGCGAGCTCGAAGTGCTTCACCTGCCCCAACGCCGTCTCCACATCGGCATAAGCGTTGAGCACGGCGCGCTGGTAGCTGGCGACGAGTGCCTGCTGAGTACCCTCCGCCAGTTTCTTCTGCCCGACGAGCTTGCCACCATCAAAGACGGTCTGCAGCAGCGAGCCGCCGTACTCCCAGGCTACGTTGGGACCCCGCAGCAGGGTGCCGATGGCCGCGCTGGCGAACCCGTCACTGCCGTTCAGTGCGAACTGCGGCAGGAAGGCGGCGCGCGCTGCATCGAGGCTGGCGTGGGCGCTGGCCAAGTTGGCCTCCGCCTGTGCCACATCCGGGCGGCGCAGCAGCAGGTCGGAGGGCAGACCGGGTGTCACGAGGGGCGGGTGGAGGGACTCGAGGCTCGGAGCCTTGACCTCCAAGGTCTCGGGCGGTTGGCCGAGCAGCACCGCAAGCACCACGCGCGCTTCCAGTTCCTGCTCCTGTAGCTGCGGAAGTATCGCCTCGACCGACTCGACCTGGGCGCGCTCCTGCGCCAGGTCCAGGTGCGAGGAGGTGCCGGTCGTCACCCGCAGCTGGATGGTGCGCAGGATGTCGTTGATGGCGAGAATATCCTCGTTGGCAATGGCGATGCGCTTGCGTAGCGCGAGTACGTTGAAGTACGCATCGGCGACATTCGCCGTGACTGTCAGTGCCACGGCTTGCCGCGAGAAGCGTGCCGCCTTGAGAGATTCATTGGCCGCGCGCAGGTTGCTCCTCGCCAATCCCCAGACGTCGGCTTCATAGCTCGCCCCTAAAGTGAGGCCAAAGGAGTTGCCGGCCGGGAAGTTGCTGATCCCGGTCGAGGCAGCACTCAACTTTGAGCGTTCCCCCTGCGCCTGTAGATCGAACTGCGGAAACAGGGCAGCGCGCTGGATGACCGTCTGCGCGTTTGCCTGGACCACCGCGGCGGCGGCCATCGCGAGATCGCGGTTGCCGCGCTGTGCGGCGAGGATGAATCCGGACAGCTCCCCACTACCGAATTGCTGCCACCAATCCGACCTTGGCCATACCGAAGCGCTTCCTGAATCCTTGCCGACAAAAGCTGCCGGCACGATCTGCGGGCTGAGGACCTGGGGTACGCGCGTGGCGCACCCGGACAAAAGGGCGGCACCGAGTGCGAGGCCGCAGCACAGTTGCCGCGCTCTATTCATAACGCAAGGCACCGATCGGGGTCGCGCGGGCCACCCGAACAGCGTGAGACAGGACGGTGACCCACGCAATCACCAACGCCATGGCAGCCGCGCCCAGAAAGTAGACGGGACTCAAGGAGATGCGGTATGCAAAATCATCCAGCCAATCGCGCAGGTAGTACCAGGCAATCGGCCACGCAATCAGGTTGGCGATCAAGGCAGGAATCGAGAATTGCCATAGCAGCAGTCTCACCACATCACGGGTACGGCCGCCGAACACCTTGCGCAGCCCGATTTCCTTGGTGCGACGGCCGGCAGTGAAGGCAGCAAGGCCGAACAGCCCCAGGCAGGCGATGAAGATGGCGATGCCGACGAAGATGCCGAACATCTGGCCGCGCTTCTCCTCGGTCTGGTAGAGCTGTTCGAAGCTATCATCCAGGAAATGGCGGTTCACGGACGCGATGGGCGCGAAGGTGTGCCAGGCCTTGTCGATGAACTTGACGGTCTGCGGAATCATGTCGGGCCGCAGACGCACCGAAAGCTGTGCCGCGTACTTCGGGTCATAGACGTAATCAGTGGGCCTCACCGGTTCGCGTGCTCCACCGAATTTGGCATCGGCGAGTACCCCGACAATGATCATGGGATAATTGTCGTAGAGGACGGTCTTGCCCACCGCCTGCTCCGGGGTGAAGCCCAGGCGCGCGGCGGCGCTTTCATTGAGCAGGATATTGTGCCCCGTGTTCGCTGGATTGCCTCCGTTCGTGGAGGTGTACTCATCCAGTGACCGGGTTGCGGAGAGCAGTCGGCCGGCGAGCAGTGGAATGCCGTAGAAGCTCGGAAAGTTCGGGCTGATGACGATCTTGTTGAAGAGCAGCAGATCAGGCTTGCCGGGGAGCTTGATGGCATCATTGTCCTGGCCGCCGTCAAATGGCACTCGGTCGGACAAGGTGACGTCCAGCACGCCGGGATTGGCGCGCACGGCCTGCACGAAGCTCTGTTTTCCATCCATGAAAACGCGGCCGGCATGACCCACCACCAGGATATTGTCGTGGTGGAAGCCCAGATTGATGCCGCGGCAATACCTGATCTGACCGAAGATCACGGCGGCCGCGATACCCAAACCGATGGAAACCGCAAACTGCAGAACGACCAGGATGGCGCGCAGGCGCCCCGAGCCGCCCTGGCCGGAACTATTGGTGCGCAGGACCGTGGCAGGCCTGAATCCAGAGAGAATCAGGGCGGGGTAACTGCCGCCGATCAGGCCCGCCGCCACGGCGACCGCCACAATCAACAGCAGCACCGGCCAGCCGGAATGCAAGTCGAGGCTCAGGGGACGCTGCATGAAGCTGTCAAAGGCGGGCAACAGCATTTGAACCAGCGCCAGCGCCAGAATCAGTCCCAAAAGTGCCATCAGCACGGACTCGCCCAGAAACTGTAGTACCAGCTGGCCGCGCTTCGCGCCCACCGTCTTGCGCAGCGAGATCTCCCGCGCGCGCATCATGGCGCGGGCGGTGGCGAGGTTCATGAAGTTAAAGCAGGCCACCAAAAGGATCAGCGATCCGATGGCGATGACACCATACAGTGTCGTCAGGCTTCCGGGCGCCGTCAGGTTGAAAGACCAGCGGTCGGAGGTCAGGTGAACCTGGGCAAAGGGCGTCAAATGAACTTCATACGCCTTGCTGCCGCGCAAATTGCCCAAACCAAACTGTTTGATCAAGGGCCCGAGCGTGCGATCCAGCAGTGGTACCATCTTGGCGATCACCGTTTTCGGCTCGACACCCGGAGCCAGGGTTACCCAGCCCCAGCCGTCATTGGCGAACCAATTCTGCTTCTCCTCATCGGTCGTATAGTCGGCGATCGATGTGTTGGGAATGAATACTTCGCCGGTCAGCTGAGTATTGTGCGGCAGATCCCGTATCACTCCCGTCACCGTCAGCGGCACGGTCGTGTCCCGGCAGGCCGTGTCGGCCGGACCGCACTTGCCCTTGGCATCCGTGATGGTCTTGCCGATCGGGTTGGCATCGCCAAAGAATTTTCTTGCCGCGGATTCCGTGAGCACGATCGACTCAGGCTGCCGGAAGACCTGTGCGGGGTCGCCAATGACTAGCGGCAGCTTGATGACCTGGAAGAAATTCGGGTCGACCACGTTGACCCTTTCTGGAAACTGCCGGTCGCCGGACGTCAAGGTCATGGGTTCGGCCCACAGTCGCGTCATGCCGGTCACGCCGGGAATCTCATCGCGCATTGCGGCTGGCATCGGAAAGGCGATGACGGCAAACGCCATCGGCGCACGGCTGGGCGCGTGGATGGTCTGCTCCACGCGGTAGAGGTTGGCGCTGTCCGGAAGCCACTTGTCGTACGAGAGTTCATCGCGCGCGAACAGGATGATGAACAGCACGCAGGCCAGTCCCACCGTGAGACCCGCAATGTTGATGACGCTGTACAGCTTGTGACGGATCAGGTTACGCAGCGCGACCGTCAGATAGTTGCGGAACATGGCGACTCCTGACTTATAGAACCTGGCGGATGTTTTCGGTCACGACAACACCGTCGAGGAGATTGACGATGCGATGGGCATACTCGGCATGGCTGTGCGAGTGGGTGACCATTACGATGGTGGCGCCCTCATCGTTGAGCTGGGTGAGCAGTTGCATCACCTCCTCCCCATTTGCGGTGTCCAGGTTGCCGGTCGGTTCGTCCGCCAGGATGAGCTTCGGGCGCGCCACCACCGCGCGGGCCACGGCCACACGCTGTTGCTGTCCGCCGGACAGCTGCGCTGGCATGTGACGGGCCCGGTGCCCGATCTTCATGCGCTCCAATGCCTCCGCGGCGCGCTTCTTGCGCTCGCTGGCGGAGACATCCGAGTGATAGAGCAGCGCCAGCTCGACGTTCTCCGCGACGTTCAGTTCATCGATGAGATTGAAGCTTTGGAAAACGAGGCCAATGGCGTTCTTGCGCAGTTCCGACAGGTCGCTTTCCGGATAACCGGCGATGTTCTGGCCATCGAACCAGTATTCGCCCGCGGAGGGATTGTCGAGCATACCCACGATATTGAGGAACGTGGATTTGCCGCAACCCGAGGGTCCCATTACCGCTACGAACTCACCGTCGCGCACGTCCAGATTGATGTCGCGCAACGCCGTCGTTTCGATCTCGGTGGTGCGATAGACTTTCGACAGGTTCTTGAGCGTAATCATGAATCCCTCAGCTATTGGTTTTCGGCTTTCTCGAATTCCACACGGTCCATCTTCTGGAATCCCTCGTAGCCCGAAACGAGGATCCGCTCACCGGACTTCAGACCATCCACCACCTCGACGTAGTCGGGATTACGGCGACCGAGGCGGATGTTGCGGCGCTCAGCATGGCGGCCGTCGGGTGACACGACGAAGGCCCAGTTGCCGCCCGTATCCTGGTAGAAGGGTCCGTTCGCGACGATCAAAGCCTGCGAGGCGCCGCCTAATTCGAGCTTCAGATCGATGGCCTGACCGACGTGTATAGCGGGGGGTGCGGCGCCTTCAAAATGCAGATCGACCTTGAAGGTACCGTTGATGACCTGCGGATACACCTTGGCGATCTTCGCCTTGAAGCCCTGGGCGCCGATGCTGAACAGGCTCTCCAGTCCCACGCTCATATGTCCGAGATAGTATTCATCGACCTGCGCGGTAAGCTTGAAGCGATCGGCGGAGTTGACCTGACCCAGCACTGCGCCCTGCGCTTTGGACTCGCCGACTTCGGCATCCAACGCGGTGAGCTGGCCATCCATGGGCGCGCGTACCGTGAGCGCGTCGATCCCGGCATTGGCCATGTCAGCCTGGGCACGGCGCTGTTCGGCATCGCGCGAGGCAATGGTCGCGTCGCGCAGCTTCAGGTTGTACTGATAGTCCTCCGACTCCTGCTGGTAGGTGCTGGGCGCGATGGCATTGCCGTCCAGCAGCACCTTGTCGCGCGCCAGGTTGCTCTTGAGCTGGCTGATCTGATGCTCGATGTCCAGCAGATCGTGCTGGTACTTGAAGCGCGTCTGCTCGAAGGTGATCTGCTGGGCCGCGACCTGCAGCTGCAGGGCGGGATTGGAAAGGATCATGAGTGTCTGCCCGCGCTTCACCGTGGCGCCGTCCTCAACCAGCACCTGCTTGACGGTGCCGCCCTGGTCGGTGGTGAGGTAGTCGATGATGAGCGGGGCCACGGTGCCGCGGACGGCAATGTAGTCCTCAAAAGGTCCTTCGCTGACGGTGCCAATGGTCACGCGGTTCAGGGGCAAACGATACACATGGCCCTTGGACTGCTGCAGCAACAGCCAGGCGGCGGCAGCGACTATCAGAATCCCGGCGATGCTGTGAGGCAGGTAGCGTCGCCAGGGGCTGCCCCGTGCGATCGGCTTGTCCATGGTGGGTGGATTGTCAGTCATACCATCCCTATCGCAAATTGCATGCCACTTTCCTCCTCAATAATTTCAATGAGTTACAATAGTCATTGGCATTAGACTGTCCGCCAGCGTACAAATCGGCGAACACCTGTTCGAATTCGGACACCATGGCCAGCCCTGCACTGAATCCCGCGCGCATCCTTGTGGTCGACGACGAGAAGGACATCCTTCAAGCAGCCCAGCTGCTGCTGAAGCGCCATTTCACGTCCGTTCAGACCACGCAGGAGCCCGCGTCCCTGCGGGAGCGGGCGCGGCAGAACAGCTTTGATGTGCTGCTCCTGGACATGAACTTTGGTCCGGGCGCCGACGAGGGCCGGGAGGGCCTGAAATGGCTCGGGGAAGTGCTGGCTGCCGATCCGCAGGCGGTGGTGGTGCTGGTGACCGCGCATAGCGGGGTGGAGCTGGCGGTGCAGGCCATGAAACAGGGCGCGGCGGATTTCGTGACCAAGCCCTGGGAAAACGAACGACTGCTGGCGACCCTGTTCGCGGCCGCCAACCTGCGCCGCTCACGCATCGAGGCGGCCGACCTGCGCAAGCGCAATCAGGGTCTGGCGGCGGCCACGCACATTGAGACCGGAATGATCGGCACCTCTGCCGCGACGCTACGGGTATTCGAGTCGATCCGTCGCGCGGCGCCCACCGATGCCAATGTGCTGATACTGGGTGAGAACGGGACCGGCAAGGAGCTGGTGGCGCGTGAGATTCACCGTCACTCGGGTCGCGCCAAGGAGGTCTTCCTGCGGGTGGATGTGGGGAGCCTCTCACCACAACTGTTCGAGAGCGAACTGTTCGGCCACCGGCGCGGAGCATTTACCGACGCCAAGGAAGATCGCATCGGTCTGTTTCGCGCGGCCGCCGGCGGCACCTTGTTTCTGGACGAGATCGGAAACGTGCCTCTGCACCTGCAGAGCAAGCTGCTGACGGCATTGGAGCGGCACGAGGTGATACCCGTGGGCGCCAACAAACCCGAGCCCATCGATGTGCGGCTGGTGTGTGCGACCAATCTCGGCCTCGAACAGCTCGCCGATCCCAACCGGTTCCGCGAGGACCTGCTGTACCGGATCAATACGGTGGAAATTCTGCTGCCGCCGTTGCGGGAGCGGCGCGCGGACATCCCGCTGCTGCTGGCGCATTTCATCGCGCTGTACGCGCAGAAGTACAACTTCCCGGCCAAGCGACTGAGCGCAGCGGCGCTCGAGGCTCTGACGGCCCATGACTGGCCCGGGAACGTCCGCGCGCTGCGTCACGCAGTGGAACGGGCGGTCATCTTCAGCGACGGAGTCGTGTTCGAACCCGAGGACTTCTCGCTCGCCGCCGCGCGCGCGCACCCGGCCGCGAGCGCGAGCTCGGATGACGAAAGCCTCGATGACGTGGAAAAGAACACCGTTGCCCGCGCCTTGGCCAAGCACCAGGGCAATGTCAGTCGGGCGGCGCAGGCGCTCGGTGTCACCCGAGCCTCGCTGTACCGGCGCAAGGAAAAGTATGGGCTTTAGCCGCTTCCGCGCCGGGATTGCAGTGCGCTGCGCGCTGCTGTTTCTCACGCTGGTGGCCGTCGCCGAAATGCTGGCGCGGACTCAATGGTATCTGGCCATCGCGCTGATCATTGTCCTGGCGCTGCTCCAGACGGCGCTGCTGATCAGGTTTGCGGCACAAACCGGCCGCGAAGTCGCGCGATTTCTCGAAGCCATTTCATTCGATGACACCTCGCAGAGCTTCTCGGGTCTCATGGCCGACAGCGTCCATCGCGAGCTCGGCGCGGCAATGAGCCACGTTCTGGATCTGCTGCGCATCGGTCGCGCGGAGCGCGAGGCTGAGGTGCGTTATCTGCAGACGCTCATCGCGCACGTGCCGGTGGCCCTGATTTCCCTGGAGGAAAGTGGGCGGGTGCAGCTGCTCAACATGGCGGCACGGCGGCTATTTGAAACCTCACTGACGCACGCCTCGCAGTTCATACGTTTCGGCGAGCCGTTCGCAGTGGGTCTGGAGTCATTGCGTCCCGGGGGCAGCGCGATCCTGCGGATGGAGCGCAACTCCGGCGCACTGCAACTGAAGGCGGCGGCAACCGATGCGGCAATGAGTGGCGTACGGCGGCGTCTGATCTCCCTGCAGAACATCGAAAGCGAAATGAGTGCGCAGGAGCTCGCGGCGTGGCAGACCGTCGTCCGGGTGATGGCTCACGAGGTGATGAACTCCCTTACTCCTGTTTCCTCGTTGTCAGCGACCGCGCGCGACCTGGTCGGCGATCTGCTGGATCAGACGCCGCCGGGCGATCCCCGTACCACTGCCTTGAGTGACGCTCGTGATGCATTGGAGACCGTCGCGCGCCGCAGCGAGGGGCTGCTGCACTTCGTACAGAATCATCGGCGCCTCACCAAACCCTTGGTGACGCAGATGCAGGTCGCGCCGGTACAGAGGATATTTGCACGCGTCAGGCGCCTGCTGGCCGCTGAGCTTGCCAAAAACGACATCCAATTGACGACCAACGTGGAGCCCCAAACCCTGGAGATTGCAGCGGATGCGGACCTGCTGGATCAGGCCTTGATCAATCTCGTGCGCAACGCCATAGAAGCACTCCCGGATGTCGCGTCCGGCCGCATCGAATTGTCGGGGCGCCGCCATTCGGACGGCCGGGTGGTCATTTCCGTGGCCGACAACGGGCCAGGTATCGCAAACGATCAACGCGACCGGATATTCGTGCCCTTTTTCACGACCAAGCGGCAGGGCAGCGGGGTAGGGCTGACGCTGGTACGCCAGATCGCCACGGCGCATGCGGCGACCGTCGACGTTTCGCAGACGCCTGGCGGTGGCGCGACCGTCAGCTTGCGATTCTAAGGACTATCTTCCCTGCGCCACCTTGTTGCGCCAATGCGTGCGCCTCACTCGCATTGCGCAACGGCAGCCGGCGGCCGATGGGCAATAGGAAGCGGCCGTCCCGGATATCATCGGCGAACTCACGGACTTTCGACGCATCCGGACGCGCGAATACCCGCGTGATGGTGACGGTTGGATTGCGTGGCGCCAAGCCTTCGGGAATCACGGACGCGTAGCCGAAGCTGCCACCATTCTTCACCCTGCCAAATACCTTTGCCGCCGTTTCGCCGCCAACCGTATCGGCAACCCCGTCCACCGCCGGCAGCCGGGCTATTGCCGCATCATCGTCTATGGCCACGGTAGCTGCGGTCCCGAGCGTCGTCGCTTCGGTCAGCTGCCGAGCGCGGACGCCCGCGATCACTGTCACGCCGAGTTTCCTGGCGGCATGGACGGCGGCTCGCCCCACGCTCCCCAGCGCCCCAGTCACCAGTAGGGTCTGCCCCGACGCGGCCCGAGTCGCCAGGCGTACCAGCTGATCACCCGTCAATGCGATAAGCGGTATCGCCGCGGCATCCGCGAGGTCCAGCCCATCGGGTAAGTGCGTGAGGATCGACCCTTCTACGGCAACCAGCTCAGCATACGTCGCTTCGGTGTAGGCCAACACGCGATCACCGGGCTTGAAGGTGCGGATGTTGCGTCCCACTGCCCGAACGATCCCGCTCACGTCCCGGCCCAGAATCGCCGGCAGCTGCTGCGGGAAATCCTTCTGCCGTGCGCCTGAGCGTATTTTCCAATCAATGGGATTCACACTGGCCGCGGCGGCCTCGACCAGCACGGAATCGGCTCCTAAAGTGGGTTCCGCGACATCCTCCTCATACTTGAGAGTTTCCGGACCCCCATATTCGTACAATCGAACGGCTTTCACTTCATCTCACCTCAAGAGTCGCTTGCGAATCGCCAGCAGTTCCTGCCTGCGTTTCGCGCCCACCTTAGGATAGTGCATTCCGAATTCCTCGAACGCTTTGAGCACGATCGCCGAGACGATCAGCCTGGCGTTCTGCTTGTCGTCTGCCGGAACGATATACCACGGGGCGTCCGCAGTGCTGGTCATGCCCAGACTCTCCTCGTAGGCCTTCCGGTACTGCTTCCAATAGCCTCTTTCCTTGATGTCCGCGAGGCTGAACTTCCAGTTCTTTTCCGGCGTATCGATGCGTGCCAGGAAGCGCCTGCGCTGCTCCTCATTGGAGAGGTGGAGGAAGAATTTGACGATGTGGGTGCCATTGGCGCTCAGATGCCGTTCGAGGTCTGTGATCGAACGGTAGCGGTCGTGCCAGAGCTTGCGCTCCTGACGTGAGGCGACCGTAAGGCCTTCATCGCGCAGCAGCCCCTGGTGCACGCGTACCACGAGCACTTCTTCGTAGTAGGAGCGGTTGAATATGCCGATGCGACCTCGCTCGGGAAGCTCACGGGTCGTTCGCCACAGAAAATCGTGCGCCAATTCACTGGCGCTTGGGGCTTTGAAACTGGATACCTGGCAACCCTGCGGGTTGACTCCCGACATCACATGCCTGATGACGCCGTCTTTCCCGGCAGCGTCCATTCCCTGAAAAATAATAAGAAGCGCATGGCGGCCGGTCGAATAATGAAGCTGCTGCATAGCGCTCAGCTGTGCGACGTGTCGTTCCAGAAGCTTTTTGTATTGCGCCTTGGATTTGTAGATCGGATCGATCCGTGTGGGCCACTTCCTGAGGTTGACCTTTATGCCATCCCGCAGGCGAAAGTCGGTGGGATTGATTTTCATACAGCCTCGCCATCGTGCGCCTGGTCCACATGCTCGGCCATGTAATCCGCAATCTCGTCCATGCCAGATTGCCGATACCACTGCTCGGGCGTCTTGCCTTCATGGTTGAGCGCCCTGGGATCGGCGCCGTGAGTCAACAGTAGCTCGATGGTGGTGACGCTGGCATCGAAGTCAGGCTCGTCCTGCTTGGCCTGGCTGACCACGTGCAAGGGAGTATTGCCCATCGGCGTGCGCCGCCGCGCCCGCGAGGCGTCCTGCGAGAGCAACACACGCACACGCTCCGCCTCAGCCATGCGACATACATCGAAAATGTCGTTCGCTATCGGAAGCAACACCGCAACCACGGGCCAGTGATGATGATGCAGCGCCATGCCGAGCGGCGTGGCCTGCCAGGTGTGTTCCTGGGCCTCAGGGTCGGCGCCATGGCGCAGCAGCGTCGTGATGGCGTCCGGATTGTTCGACAACGCGTAGTGGTGCAGTACGGTCTTGCCACTGCGGTCGCGAGCGTTGAGCTGGTAGCCCTGCCGCATGAGCCACAGGCAGGTATCCGTGTCCACGCTGGCGCAGTTGAGCAACAACGCGTCGTTCTGCAACAGCGGTGGGTGTTCTCGCAACAGGCTCGCCGCGAGCATGAAGTCGTGCTGGCCACAGGCGACCCGGAATTGGTCCTCCACGCACAATGGCTCGGATCTGGCGCCGAACCTTTCGAGCAGCTCGGCTATCTCGGCGTGCCCCGTCAGTCGGGCAGTGGTGTGAGCGGCACGATGATTGTAGCGGCTTACTGCATTGGCATTGGCCCCATGCTCGAGCAGGAAGCGAACGAGGTCCACATTGCCCTGCGCCACCAACTGGCAAAGCAGAAAATCAAAGATGGGTTGTTTGTCATCCGGGTTCCAGTTGGCCCGATCCCCGGCCTTGAGTCCGTACTGCACGAAAATCGGCAGCCATTTGCCAAGGTCGTGCCCCAGCATGGTGTTGTACAACGCCTGGCTCTGATTGGGATTGGCGCCGGCATCCAGCAGCAGCCTCACCAGTTCCACGGCGCGCGGGTGCGGGACGCAGTTGCTCGAGCCGCGTTCGCCTTCGCCTACGGCACCGGTGAGCGCGGTAAAGCCGCTGGGATGGTCCGTACATGAATCAGGCGTAGCACCGGCTTCGAGCAGCAGCTCGGCGACGGCGACGGCGTGTTGCTGGTTCTGTTCGACACGACTGTAAGTCACGTACAAGAGCGCTGGCCAATCACGCGGTCCGCCATTGCGCAGAGCCAGTCTTTGATCCCGTCGCAGGAAGCCTCGCACGGCCTCAAGGTCGGCCGCCACCAGTGCGCAATAGAAGTCATCCCGACTCAACTGCGGCAACTGTCGCAGCCACTGCGAGGCCACTCGGTAACGCCAGGCCTGGTCGTCGCCGTTGTATCGCAGGCAGGCGTGGTTGATGAAGTGCTCGGCCTGTTCCGGCGCCGCGGCGCCGCGAAGCTGTCGCAGCGCCACCTCATTGCGCAACTGTTCCCAGTCGGCGGGTCCATAACGGCGCGCCAGGACCAGCTGAGCATCGCGCAAATTGGAGAATTCCGCCGGGCGAGGATGAAGACTCGCGATGATCGCCAGTGCTTCACCCTGCCGTGCCCGAACGTTGCGCAACAGCAGCTTGGCCTGCTTCTTCAGATGATCGACATCTGGGTGCGCGGGCAGCGTCAGTGAGCTGGTCGCGGGGGCCTCCTTTCATTCAGTGCCGTCGTCCGCTCAATCGGGCTGAAAGAAGGTGGTCTTCTTGTACGGGTCTGGCTTTGTGGGATGATCCCTTGCCGCGGACAGGAGGCGCCAAAGCAGCGCGCTGGCGCAACTTTGCCAAGGCACACTGGGGAGGTCAAGTAACCATGCAGACAGTGACGCCCGCGCGGGCCATATTCGCTTTTGCCACGGCCAGCGTTGCCGCCCTCAGTCTCAGTTATGGGGATTTTGTCCCAAGGGGGCAACCCTATCCCGCCTGGCTGCCGGGACGGGAGGTCTGGATCTACGGATCCGCGCTACTGCTGTTGGCGGTCAGTGGCGGACTATGCGTCCGGCGCACGGCCCTGCCGAGCCTGGTGACGCTTGGCGTCTACCAAATATTGTGGATCTTGATCTGCTCACTGCCGATATTCTCAGCGCCCTTGGGAATCGGCACCTGGTACGGGTTCTGTGAAGCGCTGACGCCGCTGATCGGAGCCGGCTTCCTGTACGCCATGCTGCGCTGGTCATCGCGGGATCTGCCGATGCCGATCGCCACCCGGCGTGTCGTGCGGGTGGCGCAGGCGGTACTGGGCCTAACCTGGGTCTTCTACGGCTGGTCCCATTTCATCTATGCCGACTACACGGCTGGGATGGTGCCGGGCTGGCTGCCTGACCACTTGGGATTCGCTTATTTCACCGGCGGCGCCCACATCGCCGCAGGTGTCGCCATCATGGTCGGGGTCCTTCCGGGTCTGGCGGCCACCCTCGAAGCGCTCATGATGACCTTGTTCGGCCTGATGGTATGGGTGCCAAGCTTCTTCATGCATCCCCGGCCGGCCTGGGCGACGCAGACGCAGAATCAATGGTCGGAACTCAGCGTGAACCTGCTGCTGGCCGCAACCGCATGGGTGCTCGCGACCTTGCTGCGAAGCCGTTACACCTCGACCTTGTAACTGAGATTCAATTCGTCGCCGGGTGATCCCCGGAAACCCCAATTGTGCCGGGGCGTCTCGGTGATCGTCACCTCCACCTCATTCGCCAGGCGATCGGCCTGTTTGCACACCCGTTCGAACAGCAGCCGGATGAGCTGCTTCTTGGTCTCGATGCTGCGGCCTTCGAACATGCTGATCTCGATGATTGTGTAACGCGGACTGGCGCTGGCGGGGAAATAGAAGTCCTCGGTCTCCAGGTGAAAGAAACGGTGCGCACGCTTATTGACGGGAAACTGCAATGCCTCCACGACGCAGGAGTGAATGGCATCGGAGAGAGCGGATTGGACGGGCCGGAGGTGTTCCCGCAGACCGTAGATCTTAATCTGTGCCATCGATTGACTCCTGCTCTGCTGTGAGCGCGCGCTTACGTCCGGCGGCGCCTGTTGCCGGCTGCTTGCGGCATGATTTTACGCGCAGGCTCATGGCCTTGTTATCGCCCCAAACGAGGCTACGCTCATGAGCGATGAACGCACAGAGGAATTCCCCGAGCCGCGGCTGAATATAAAACTCGCCGTCGCCGATGACAGGCAGGGCAATGAGGCTGGGCAGAATGGCCATTCCGAGGACGCGCTAGCCACGAAAGTCTCGCCGGCGAATTTGCGCCGGCGCAGCCGTCTGCCGGCTCTTGAGGACGACGGCGATGTGGGTATCGAGAAGGAACACATTGTCACCCGGGACGGCAAGGCGGATCTGCTGTTCACCGGGACGCTGCTGGCCTCGGCGGCGCCGGAGTGCGCACCGAAGGGGACCTGGCAGGAATATCGGATTTACCTCACCCACAACGGCAAGCATGTGTTCTCGAAGGTGACACGCCATGCGCTGGTGGCAGGCGACGATGCCTATCAGGCGGACGTTTTCGAGCCCACACCGTCCACGGTGCAGTCGCACCTGATCAGGGGGGCACGCGAGATCGCGCGGGCACGCCCCCTGACATGGATGGATTCCGCGGTGTCGTTCTTCGGCTATGACCCACTGGCGAAGGTGCTCTATCGCAAGCTCAGCGTGCGTTTCGAGGAGCAGATCTCCTAAACAAGATCCGCCGGCAGGCGAAAGGTCGCCAGGTGCGACATTCCGACCGATCCGACATAGCCGGTCAGCCCGTCCGGGCCGCCGAAGGCGACGCTGGTGGGCAGTCGCAGAGGTCCTGAAACGTCTGCGCAGGCTGCCAATTGTTCGACTACGCCGTTTCGCTGCGCAACCGCCTCAGTGACTTGCGCGACCGCCTGTGGATTGGGATCGCGGTACACCACATGCGCATCGTGGTGCCGGTCGATGACCATCAGACCGTTCTGATTGATCACCGTGATCCATAGATTGCCGAAGACATCAAAGGTGATGCCATCCGGCATCACATCCGGGCCCAGGGAATCGGGTCCGACGCGCTCCTTAGCGCCCAGTGACCCATCGCGACGGATGGCAAAGCGCACCACCCGGCTGCCGAAGGTCTCCACCGCATACAGATGGCGGCCATCGGGGGAGAGCTTCACTTCATTGGTGAGATCCAAGCCATCGGCGACGATTTCACTCCGCGCCTCCTGGCCGTCGATGCGCAGAATGTAGCCGTCCACATGGCGGGCCGAGAACGCCGTGTGCCAGGGCAGGCCCCGCGTCATCACCGACAGCCAGATACGCTCCGACCCCTCCGCGCAGGCGTAGTTGACGGCACCCAGCGGCTTGCCCTGGAACCGATCGACCAAGGTCCGGGTCGCGCCGGTGGGTAGGACCAGGTGCAATTCACCATCGCCGATCCCGGCCACGACAAAGCTGCCGTCCGGTCTGCGACTGAAGCCATTGGGTTCGAGTATTCCCGAGCCCAGCAGCCGGGGCGCGCCGTCGCCCGTCAGGCGGGACACGCCACCACGGGCGTCGGATACCCAGATGCCGTCCACGTCGACCCAGACGCACTCGGGACGGTGCAGCCCGTGACCCAAGGTGCCGAAGTCGGCGGCTGCGAGTCTGAAATCACCAAGCCTCATGCATTTCCTCCTTTCCAATACTCATCCAAAGACCAATGAATTAACAGCCAAGTTGAATAATCAGTGGTTTCCCAAGACATGCCGCGGCGCACCTACGGGTGGCTTCGCACAAAGATATTAACTAGCGTATGAACGAGTATTGACAGCGGACCCTCGCCCTGCCAAGGTGCGCGCAACGCGTCCTAGAGCGCGTCTGCTCGCCCGAGGGTGAAAAGAGGGGATCATGAAGAGCGTACTGAGCCTATCCGTCTGCGTTCTGACCCTCGGGGCTTGCCGCTTGGCGCTCGCGCAGACTGCGCCGGCGACGGCAGCGGCGGGCGCCGACGACGCCAACGGTGCGCTGCAGGAGGTGGTCGTGACCGCCGAGCGGCGCTCCACCAATCTGCAGACCACTGCGGTTTCCGCGACGGTGCTGACGGCTGCGGACCTGGCGGCGAAGGGCGTCAACCTCGTCGACCAACTGCAGTTCATCGCGCCCTCCGTGACCATCGACAACTTCGGCCAGGGCATCGATTTCGACGTTCGCGGCATCGGCAAGGGTGAACACAATACGCAGACGCCGACCGGGGTGATCACTTACCGCGATGGCGCCGCTACTTTTCCCGGGTACATGACCGAAGAACCGTACTTCGACGTCGCCGACGTTGAACTCTATCGTGGCCCGCAGGGAACACTCGTCGGCCAGAACGCGACGGGCGGTGCAGTATTCGTGACCACCAACAATCCGAAGATCGACGGTGGTTACGACGGATACGCACAGCTGCAGTATGGCAACTACAATGACCGCTCGTTCCAAGGTGCGGTCAACCTTCCGATCACCAGCACGCTGGCGGCACGCGTCGCGCTGTTCGGTGATGCGCGCAACAGCTTCTACAACATATCGGACCGCGATCCAGCCGACGCTTGCCCCAACAACCGCTATTCGGGGTGCCAGACGGACTACAATCCGGGCGATTTGCGCTGGGGGGCGGCACGCGTGAGCGTGCTGTGGCAACCCGTGCAGGCACTGCAGGTGCTGTTCAAGATCGACGCCGACTATCTGGATAATGGCGCCTATCCCTCCGATCCCTATACCGATCGCTTCCCGCTGGGCGCTCCTACGGCGGCCGGCGTGCCCAACCCCCGTACCAGTGACCTGTTCGACATCACCGCCAATGCGCCGCAGCGGGGGCTGGATCGCTTCACCCGCTCCATCCTCAAGGTCGATTACACCTTCGCGGATGAAATCAAGCTGCAGTCCGTCACCTCATATCAGTTCGGGCAGACCGACTACACGGCGGACCTGGATGGCACGGACTCCGGAAGCGCGGCTTACGCCGGTGTGCCCGCGGGCTACACCTTCTACGACCGCGTCGGGGAAACCATCTACTCCGAAGAGCTCAACCTGATCTCCCCCGACAACAAGCCGGTCACCTGGGTGGTGGGCGCCTATGCGCAGTCCGACCTGTACGACTGGCTGTCGCCCTACCAGTTCTGGATCGCAGTCGGGCCGCACTTCCCCAACCCCATCCCCAGTGCGTCGAATTTCTATCAGCCTTACTCCTATGAGCTGGGAGGCGACACTCCCAATGAGGCATACGCGGCTTTTGCCAGCGCCACCGCCGATATCGTCCAGGGCTTCAGCGTGACCCTGGGCGCGCGTTACTCGTACAACAAATCGCGCAATAACGTCCAGGTGTGGCAGTACGGAACCTTCATCACCGATCAACAGAAGACCAGCTCGGACAAGACCTCCTACAAGGCCTCGCTCAACTGGAAAATCGACGAACACAACTTCCTTTACGCCCTGGTGTCGACCGGCTACAAGCCCGGTGGGCTCAACGTCCCGGTGGGCCTTGGACAACCGGCCCCCTTTGGTCCGGAGATCGTGACCTCCTACGAAACCGGCTACAAGGCCACCTGGCTCGACGGCCACGTGCGCACGACCGTGGATGCGTACTACAACAATTACGACAATTTCCAGGTCAGCATCGGCTATCCGCTGTATCCGACGTTCGCCTTCGAAGTCAACGATCCGAACACCACCAAGATCTACGGCTTTGAGGCGGAAACCGAGGCGTCGTTGGGAGATCTGTCGTTGAACGCCGGCGTCGGCATTCTGCACAGTGCCTTGGGAACTTTCTATGCGACGGATCCGCGCCTCACGACCACCACCGGTTGCGATACGGCCGCAGGTCCTGCCGGCCCGACCTGTATCGACCTCAACGGCCATCAGCAAACCTACGCACCCAATGTCACCTTCAATTTGGGCGCCCAATATCTCATTCGGCTCGGCGGCCAGGACACCGTGACGCCACGGCTCAACTTTGCCTATGAGTCGCCGCAGTGGGCGACGCTGTTCGAGAACCCGGCCCTGGGCGATAGGCTTGTTGCCAGGCGTTTGCTCGGCGCGCAGCTGGAGTGGAAGCATGGCCCGTGGGTCGGCACACTGTACGGCAGCAACCTGCTGAACGAGCACTACGTTGCTGCCATGAACTCGGATCTCGACTTCGCGGGTCCGCCGCGCCAGTACGGCGTCCGCGTGTACCTGGCCTTCTGAGCGGCGATGTCTGCTGACTACTCATGCAGTCCTACCGGCTCACGATAGACCGATTTCTCGATCATGCCGCCAAGTGGTGGGGAGAGCGCGAGATCATCACGGCAGATGGCGGCCGCGTCGGTTATGCGGCCCTGCGCGGGCGCAGTAATCTGCTCTCGGGTGCCCTGGCGCGACTTGGGCTGAAGTTCGGGGAGCGTGTCGGCACGCTCGCCTGGAATACCCAACATCACCTTGAGATCTACTACGCGGCCATGGGCGCGGGTTACGTGTGCCACACGCTCAATCCGCGTCTGACCGTCGCGCATCTGTCCGCGATGGTCAACGAGGCCGAGGACAGGGTGCTGGCAGTGGGTGCCGGTCTCGCCGATCTGGCGGCGGAGCTGGTCAGAAACTGTCCGAGCGTGCAGACAGTGGTGCAGCTGGACGGCGCGGAGCCGGATGCCGGTGCATTCGCGGAGCGCCAGACCTTCGGCCTCGAGCGGCTACTCGGCGAGCTTGGCGTCGCGACCCCCTGGGGTGAGTTCGCCGAAGATGCGCCCTCGGGACTTTGCTACACCTCCGGGACCACCGGGCCGCCGCGCGGGGTGCTCTATACCCATCGCTCCAGCTATCTGCACACGTTGCGGGCACTGCAGGCCGATGCCCTGGCATTGACTGCGGCCGATACGGTGCTGGTGGCGGTCCCCATGTTTCATGCGAACGCATGGGGATTTCCCTTCGCCGCGCCGGCGGTCGGCGCCAGGATGGTGCTGCCAGGTCGCTACAGCGACGGGGCGCGGCTCGCGGCGCTGATCCGCAACGAGCAGGTGACCGTTGCCGCCGGCGTTCAGACCGTATGGCACGGGCTTCTGGATTATCTGGATGCCGAAGGTGGGGATGTGCCTAGCCTCGAGCGCGTGGTCATCGGCGGTGCGCGTTGTCCCGATGCACTCATCCAGCGGATGGAATCACGGCTGCGGGCCCGGGTGCAGACCAGTTGGGGGATGACCGAGCTGTCGCCACTGGGAACGATCGCACCAGCACGGGGCAGCGCGCGCGCCGTCGCCTCGGGGCGCGCTCCTCTGGGACTGGATCTCAAACTCACCGATGCCGCCGGCGCGACCTTGCCGCAGCAGCGCAACGTGACCGGGCACCTCAAGGTGAAGGGCGCGAGCGTGGTCGATCGCTACTTTGGCGCGAAGCACAGCGCCCTCGACGCCGAGGGATTCTTCGACACCGGGGATCTCGCCATCATCGACGACCACGGCAACCTGACGATCGCCGGGCGAACCAAGGACCTGATCAAATCGGGCGGCGAGTGGATCAACCCGGCAGAGATCGAGACCGTCATCGGCCGCCTGCCCGGCGTCGGCCAGGTCGCGGTCATCGGTCAGGTCGATCCCAAGTGGGGCGAGCGCCCACTCCTGATCGTTGAGCCGCAGAAGGGTCACAAACTGGATGAGCAGGCGCTGCTCGGCGCCTTGCGCGGCGCGGTCGCCGACTGGTGGATTCCTGACCGCGTCATTCAAGTGGCGTCCATGCCGCTGTCGGTCACGGGCAAGATCGACAAGGTCCGGCTGCGCGTGCAATACGGCGGCATCGATCCTGCCGCAGACTGACGCTACGCAGGGCGGGCTGTCTTTTTGCGCAGCGGCGCCTTCCTGGGCTTGCTGCACAGCTCGACGAATCCGGCTGCCATGAAGCTCGCGAGTCGCTCCTTCACCGCCTGGAAATCCTCGGATTTGCAGGTCCCGTCCGAAAGTCTGTCAATACGGCCGGTGCGGCCGAGGATGTGCATGAAGGCGCCGCTCACGAAGTCGTAGCCCCAGAAGATGTCGGCGTCGGTGCAGTTCGGCAGCGCTTTTTTTAGAATGCCGAGAAGTTTCAGGACCACCGGATCGAAGTGCAGGTCCATCATGGTCGCCCCTTCCGGGGAGTTGCTGACCTGTGCGGCGAAAGCGGCGAAGTTACGCCAACCTTCCCCACCGCTGGTGTACAGATCCAGATCGGTGTCGATGAAGGCGCGCAGCGCACCTTCGACGGTGGGCGTGCCGCATTCGCGTTCGTAGCGATCGAGGGCGTCCAGGCGCCGACTGCTGGTCACGCCGGCGCGCCGCGTGAACACTGCCTCGAACAGGCGCCGCTTGTCGACGAAGTAGTAGTGCATCAGGGAAGTGTGGACGCCAACCTTCAGCGCGACGTCCCGTAGCGTCACGCCATTCAGGCCGTACTTCGAGAACAGGTATTCAGCAGCGTCCAGGATCTCTTCAAGGGTTTCGGCGCGCTGCTCGGCCTTGGTGCGCCCCTTTGGCTGCTTTGTCTTGCGTCTCGGCATCGGTGTAGGTTATCACCTAACGCGGGCTGCGGTCCTGCGGCCGGATCGCGCCGCAGCACGGCGTCGCAGGCTCAAAGCACCAACGAGGGAGCGATTGATACATGGACTCGCACGCATGACGTCGCGCAAACGGGTCGTGGTGGTGGGAGGCGGATTCGGCGGACTCTGGGCCGTGCGGGCGCTGCGCTCGGCGAGCGTGGACATCACACTCATCGACCGCTGCAACCACCACCTGTTCCAGCCGCTCTTGTATCAGGTGGCTACGGCAGGACTGGCGGCGCCGTCGATCGCGGCACCGCTGCGCCACATCCTGCGCCGGCAACGCAATGTCGCGGTCATGATGGGCGAAGTGCGCACCATCGATCTTGCGGCGCGACGCGTGTACTTGGGCGAGCAGGTCTTCGAATACGATTGCCTGGTCATCGCCACCGGTGCGGCCCATGCCTATTTCGGTCACGATGAGTGGGCCCGGCACGCGGTGGGTCTGAAGACCTTGCAGGATGCGCTGGCCATCAGAGCAAGGGTCCTGACAGCGTTCGAACGGGCGGAGCTTGCGACCGATGCGCAGCTGCGCGAGACCTGGCTCACTTTCGCCATCATTGGGGCGGGGCCGACCGGCGTGGAACTGGCCGGCACGCTTGCGGAGATTGCGCGGCACACCCTGGCGCCCGAATTCAGACGCAGCAATCCGCAACAGGCGCGTGTCCTGCTGATCGAGGCCGGTGAGCGGGTATTGTCCAGTTTCCCGCCGGCGTTATCGGCGAAAGCGGCAGCGCAACTGCTGCGACTCGGGGTCACCGTACGGACCGGTCAGGCCGTTACGGGCATCGGTGGCGATTACATCGAACTGGGCGGCGAGCGCATTGCCACGAATACCGTTCTATGGGCGGCCGGTGTTTCGGCCTCGCCGCTCGGCGCCATGTTGGGAGCGCCACTCGATCGGGCCGGCCGCGTGAAGGTGCAGCCGGATCTTTCGCTCGCGGCACATCCGGAAGTGCTGGTGGTCGGCGATCTGGCAAGTGTGGCAACCGACGGCCGACCCGTACCGGGCATCGCACCGGCGGCCAAACAGATGGGCGCGCACGCGGCGCGCTGTATTCGCGCAACCCTCGCCGGACGTTCGCGCCCGCCGTTTCGCTACCGGGATTACGGGTCGCTGGCCACCATCGGCCGCCGCGCCGCCGTCGTCGACATTCACGGCTACCGGCTTTCGGGAACGTTCGCCTGGTGCTTTTGGCTCGCCGCGCATATCTACTTTCTGATCGGCTTTCGCAATCGGCTCGTGGTTCTCATCGACTGGGCCTGGGCCTACTTCAGTTACGAGCGCAGCGCACGCATCTTCTGCGCCGGTTGGCTGCTGATGACCGTTGCCTTGATGGCGGCAGCGCCCGTGTCCGCCGGAACTTCCGCCTTTCGAACGGCACCTGCCGACCCGCGCGCCGTGACCGTGACGGGCAAGGGCGACGGACGGGCCGACGACACGGATGCGATCCAGCATGCGCTCGATGCGGCGACGGAGCACTCCGCGGGTGGCGTGGCCTTCCTGCCTTCCGGCCGTTACCGGATCAGCCACACGTTACTGATCTCACCGGGTGTGCGATTGTACGGCGTCGGCGCGACGCGTCCGGTGCTGGTCCTGGGCAGTCACACGCCGGGTTTCCAGCAGGGTGTCGGCAGCATGGTGGTCTTCACCGGTGCGCGGCGTGGCGATCCGGTGCGCACGGGCCCGGGACCCAGCGAAGCGCGCGTGCCGTTTCCGCCGCCGACGGTCGTGCCGTTTGATCCGAAGGTCGCGGATGCGAACTCCAGCACCTTCTACTCGGTGATGAGCAACATCGACATCGAGATCGGGCCCGGCAATCCGGCCGCGACCGGAATTCGATTCCGGGTTGCACAGCACGCCTATCTCAGCAACATGGACTTCCATCTTGGGGGTGCCTTTGCCGGCATCTACCAGGCCGGCAACTTCGTACAAAATCTGCACTTCGAAGGCGGACGCTACGGCATCGTGACCGAGAAGACGTCGCCAGCCTGGCAGTTCACCGTTCTTGATTCGAGCTTCGAGGGTCAGAGCGGCGCGGCAATCCGCGAACATGAGGCGGATCTGACGCTGATCGATGTGACCGTGCGTAATGTGCCGGTCGGTATCGAAATCGACCGCGGCTATGGCGATTCGTTGTGGGGCAAGGACGTGCGTTTCGAAGGGGTGCGACAGGCGGGCGTCGTGATCTCCAATGAGGGGACTGTCTATACGCAGGTGGGATTCGACAACGCGCTGGCCCGTGATACTCCGGTGTTCGTGCACTTCCGGGATAGCGGCCGCAACGTTGCAGGCGAGGGTCGCAGCTATCGGGTGCGCTCTTTCAGCTATGGACTCGCGGTGCCGGGACTCGGCCAGCTCGGGCACTTTGCGACTTCGCAGGAGATCATGCCCATCGAGCGGCTGCCGGCGCCCGGCGCTTCGGCCGTACGGTCCCTGCCGCCGGTTGCGGAATGGGCCAATGTGCACGAGCTCGGCGCCGTCGGCGACGGCAAGGCCGATGACACCCTGGCGCTGCAGCGCGCAATCGATGCGCACCGCGCCGTCTATCTGCCGCTGGGCGTTTACCGGGTCAGCGATACGCTGCGGCTACGGCCGGACTCGGCGCTGATTGGTCTGCATCCGAGCCTGACGCGCATTGAAATTGCAGACGGTACGGCCGCTTTCCAGGGCGTGGGTGCGCCAAAGCCGCTGCTGCAGTCGGCGGCGGGTGGAGATGCGATCGTCTCCGGCATCGGCCTTCTGACCGGTGGCGTGAATCCGCGGGCCACGGCACTGCTGTGGAGCGCGGGCGAGAAGTCGCTCGTGATCGATGTCAAGTTCGAACTGCCGCGGGGAACCCCCGGCGGTGCCGAGTCGGCCCAGCGCTGGGACGGCCAGTATCCGAGCCTGTGGGTCAGCCATGGCGGGGGCACCTTCGTCGGCAACTGGAGCCCGGATACTTATGCCAGCGCGGGTCTTTATATCTCCGATACCGATACGCCCGGACATGTCTACGAGATGTCGGTGGAGCACCATGTGCGCAACGAGATCGTCCTGAACCATGTCTCGCACTGGGAATTCCTGGCGCCGCAGACCGAGGAGGAATACCGCGAGAGCCGCAACGCCGTCTCCGTCGAGTTGCGCGACTCGCATGACATTCTGTTCGCCAACTATCACGGCTATCGCGTGACCCGCACCGTGGGGCCGGCCCCCGCCGCGGTACGCTTGTACGGCGTCCATGACCTGCATTTTCGCAATGTCCATGTGAATGCGGAGAGCGGCTTTTCGACCTGCGATGGCGGCGACTGCACTACTTTCCTGCGCCTGAGCAAGTATCCCTTCGACAATGCCATCGAGGAGGAGCCGAGTGGCGCGGCCGTGCGGGAGCGCGAGTTTGCGCGCCTGGATGTGAGCTCCGCGTCGGCGGCCGCGCTGCCTGCGGCCTCGATGCAAGGTGCGGTGCTGAGGAAGCTGGCGGGTGGCTTCGAGGCGCTTGGCGGCGGCGCCGTGGATGCCAGGGGGACGCTGTACTTCATCGACCGCATCACGCAGCGCATCTACAGCTGGTCGGGATCCGGCCTCGCGATCATCAGCAGCCAGCCGCTCGATCCCGTGAATCTGGCGGTGGACCATGCGGGCAACCTGCTGGTGCTCTCCTCGGCCGGCATCACGGGCGCGGTCTACAGCCTACGACCCGATGGTCCCGATGGTGCCGTCACCGTCATCCAGCCGGGGCCAGCGCAACGGTATCCGCAAGCCCAAATCGCGATACCGGCCGTGTGGTGGGTCAACGGTGAGTTCAAGGATCAGTACGATCCCCAAACCGATCACTTCGCGACCCTGGCGGAACTGTTCGCACGCGAGGTGGCTACCGGTCCGGCGCTGCAGTACTCCTCACCGGATGGCAGCCTGGTACTGCCGGCCTATCGGGTCTTTCACCAGGGCGCGCTGGACTATCGCGGCTGGCGCTTTTCGCACTCACTCGACACGTACGGATTCCTGGTCGCCTCTCCTGGCTCCCGTCTTTACGTGAGCAATGCCTCGGAGGCCAAGACCTACTCGGCAAGGCTGGGAAGCAGGGGTGCGCTTGAGGATCTTAAGGTGTTTGCGGAGCGCGGAGGTGAGAGCGTGACGTCCGACGCCGCCGGGAGGGTGTACCTCGCCAACGGTCAGATCTTCGTTTACGGCGCAGACGGCAGCGAACTGGGCATCATCGAGGTACCGGAACGGCCGCTGCAGCTGCTGGCTGCTGGCCATTCCCTCTTCATCCTCACGCACCACTCACTGTATTCAGTGGATCTCCCCGTCCGCTGACCCCCTGGAAATGGTTGTCATCGAGCAGCAGATCCTCGAAGAAGGCGCCGAACGGACGGGTGGGGTGCCGAATCTGGATTTCCAGCACCCAAAGGCCCGCGGCAGGAACGAAGTCGATTTCCGCCAATGAGCCGCCGAAGATGGCCTTGTGCGGAAAATCGCTGATGCGATGGCCGTTCATGTCGAGGTTGAGCACCCAGCCGAGCCTGGCCGCTTCGGCGGCCGCATAGTCATAGAGCTCCCGGCCGTTGAGCCGATCTGCCAGCCACCGGCGCCGTGCGGCGTGGAAGACCGCACGGGCATCGGCGGCACAGCGGGCAAAGTCGGCGTCGTTACCCACGACAAAGGTGTCCCCGGCGTCGCCTTCCCAGTGTTCGAATACCGGCCCGATGTCGATGAACAAAATGTCGCTCTCGCCGAGCACCACGCCCGGCTGCGAGGGAGTGTGAAAGTGCAGCGTCGTGTTGACACCGAAGCGCAGATTGACCTTGTGCCAGCCGCGCCGCATCTGGCGCTCGGCGAGCAGAGTGTTGGCCAGTACCACCGCATCTTCCTCGCGCATGCCCGGCCTCATCGCGGCTGCAATGGCGATGACGGCCTCTTGAGTACGGGCCCTTTGTGCAAGCAGCTGTGCCATGTCGAAGGCTGCACCTACGCCCTCGATCTGCGTCTGTCTCGGGTTCGTGCTCAGGGGGATACTCCGTTGGAGCTGCGGCGGGGGTAATGATACTGCTATAGTCCACACCTCTCGAACAAGAACTTAGACGTCATTGAAGCTCGCTATCCCCAAGGAAACCTCCCCGGGTGAGAGGCGCGTTGCCGCGACTCCGGAGTCGGCGAAAAAGCTCAAGGCACTGGCACTCGAAGTGGTGGTCCAGGCTGGCGCGGGCGAGCGCGCGCGTGTTGCGGATACCGATTACCTGGCGGCCGGCGCGAGCATAGCACCGAATCTTAAGGCCACCCTCGACGGCGCCGATATCGTGCTCAGGGTGCGCGGTCCAAATGCGGATGAAATCCCCCTGTATAAGAAAGGCGCGGTGCTGGCCGCGCTGCTGGCGCCGCATTCCGAAAAGGACACGATTCAGGCCCTCGCCCATCAGGGCGTCACCGCCTTCGCGATGGAATTGCTGCCGCGCATATCGCGGGCCCAGGCGATGGACGTACTTTCCTCCCAGGCGAACCTTGCCGGCTACAAGGCCGTCATCGATGCCGCCGCCTATATCGGTCGGGCCATGCCGATGATGATGACCGCGGCCGGGACCATTGCGCCCGCCCGCGTGCTGGTGATGGGGGCAGGGGTTGCGGGGCTGCAGGCCATTGCCACCGCCAGGCGCCTCGGCGCCATCGTCAGTGCCACGGATGTGCGCCCAGCCACCAAGGAGCAGGTTGAATCCCTGGGTGCCACTTTCGTGGCCGTCATGGATGAGGAATTCAAGAGCGCACAGACGGCCGGCGGCTATGCCCGGGAAATGTCGCAGGACTATCAGGCCAGGCAGCAGGCCCTGATCGCCGACACCATCCGCCGGCAGGACATCGTGATAACCACGGCCTTGATCCCGGGTCGCAAGGCGCCGGTTCTCGTGAGCGAGGACATGATCCGCAGCATGAAGCCCGGATCAGTGATCGTGGATCTGGCGGCCGAGGCGGGTGGCAACACCGCGCTCACCCGGGCCGACGATATCATTGAAGTGCAGGGTGTGACGATCCTGGGCTACACCAACCTGCCCGGGCGCCTGGCAGTGGATTCCTCGGCGCTCTATGCGCGCAACCTGTTCAATTTCATCTCCCTGATCGTTGACCGAACGAGCGGCTCGTTGGCGATCGATTGGAATGACGAAATCGTCAAGGCGGCAGTGGTGAGCGGGGGCGGAAAATGATTGATCCTTTTGTGTTCCGGCTTTCGATCTTCGTGCTGGCGATCGTGATTGGCTATTTCGTCGTGTGGGGCGTGACGCCGGCCCTGCATACCCCGTTGATGAGTGTGACCAACGCCATCTCCTCGGTGATCATCGTGGGGGCGCTGGTCGCGGTGGCGGTTCCCGCCCTCGGGGCTGCATCCTGGGCCTCGAAATCCCTGGGGCTTGCCGCCCTCATCCTGGCGAGCGTCAATATCTTCGGCGGCTTTCTAGTCACCGCACGCATGCTGTCCATGTACAGGAAGAAGGACGGCAAGTGACGGCGCGTGCGGATCTCGCGGCGCTGCTCTACCTTATCGCGGGGCTGCTGTTCATTCTCGCCCTGAAGGGGCTGGCCTCGCCGGCGACCGCCCGCGCCGGAAACCGCAACGGCATGGCTGGTATGACCATCGCCGTGCTGACCACGCTATGGGTCGCCGGCGTCACCGATCCTCTGACCTGGGGTCTGGTGATCGGCGGCGTGGCCATTGGTGGCGGTATCGGCGCGCTGATGGCCAAGCGCATTGCCATGACCGACATGCCACAGCTCGTGGCCGCCTTTCACTCACTGGTCGGCCTGGCCGCGGTGCTGATCGCGGGCGCGGCGCTGTACTCGCCGGCCGCCTTTGGCATCGGCACCGAGGGTGCCATTCGCGCGCAAAGCCTGGTTGAAATGAGCCTGGGCGTCGCGATCGGCGCCATCACCTTCAGCGGCTCGATCATTGCCTTTGCCAAGTTGAACGGCAACATGTCGGGTGCGCCCATCATTTTGCCGGCAAGACACGCACTGAATCTGCTGATCCTCGCGGTGATCCTCGGCCTGATCGTCTACTTCGTGATGGATCAGCAGCATTGGACCTTCTGGGCCATCACCGGACTGTCCTTTGTATTTGGCATTACCCTCATCATTCCCATCGGTGGCGCCGACATGCCGGTGGTGGTATCGATGCTCAACTCCTACTCGGGCTGGGCCGCCGCGGGCATCGGCTTCACGCTCGAGAACACCGCACTGATCATTACCGGTGCACTGGTGGGCTCCTCCGGCGCGATTCTCTCCTACATCATGTGCAAGGGGATGAACCGCAGCTTCATATCGGTGATCGCCGGGGGATTCGGCGGCGAAGTGGCGGCCCCCGGAGCCAAGGAAACCCGGTCGGTCAAGCAGGGGTCGGCCGAAGACGCAGCCTTCATCATGAAGAACGCGTCCAGCGTCATCATCGTGCCCGGCTACGGCATGGCAGTGGCCCAGGCGCAGCATGCAGTGCGCGAGATGGCCGACCGCCTCAAGGCCGAGGGCGTGAAGGTCTCCTACGCCATTCATCCGGTGGCGGGCCGCATGCCGGGACATATGAATGTCCTCCTGGCCGAAGCCAATGTGCCCTATGACGAAGTATTTGAGTTGGAAGACATCAACTCGCAGTTCCCGCAGGCCGATGTCGCCTATGTGATAGGCGCCAATGATGTCACTAACCCGGCGGCGAAGACCGATCCGGGTTCTTCCATCTACGGCATGCCGATTCTGGATGTTGAAAAGGCCAGAACGGTGCTGTTCGTCAAGCGTGGCATGGGCTCCGGTTATGCCGGAGTGGAAAACGAACTCTTCTTTCGCGACAACACCATGATGCTGTTCTCGGATGCGAAGAAGATGACCGAAGAGATCGTCAAGGCGCTCGGCTAGATCTTGTAGAACTCGAGCGCGGCGGGATGAAACAGCTCCTCGGGCGCGAGGCGCCGCGCCGAAAGTCCCTGCGAGTGGTGATAGCCCAGAAAGGTGTCGAGAACCTTGCGGTTCTCGGCCGTGAATCCGTAGGACCAGAAATCATCGCCCAGCAGGCGTCGCGTCGCTGCGATTTGTTCCTCGACGAAGGGCAGCATCACCTTGGTCGCAGAAGTGTCCACCAGGCGCTGCAGGGCAAGAGTCTTCGCGGCGCTGAAGGCCTTGAAGAGGGTCGCCGGCAGCCATGGATGCTGTTCGGCCAGAGTGCGGCGCACGCCGATCAGGTGCATGATCGGAAAGATGCCGGTGCGCTGAAAATACGCCGATGCCGTTTGCACCGTATCCGGGAACAGCCAGCCGACCTGGGCCGCGGGATCCCCGAAGCAGGAGGGCATGCGCGGACCAATGATGCCGTCGATCTCTCCATGCCGCAGCATGTCCGACAGGGTGCGGTCGGCAGGTGCCGCCTCAAGGCGCACCGTCGGCGGCAGATTCAGGCTGATCTTCTCGACCCGTCCCGGGTCCTCCATGCCACCGCGCACCCAGATCACGTCCTCGGGCCGCACACCGTAGTCATCCTGGAGGATCCCCCGTGCCCACACGCAGGCCGTGAGCTGATACTCGGGGGTGCCAATGCGGCGCCCCTTGAGATCCTGCGGCGAATCGATGCCGCGATCGCGCCGCACGACAATCGAGGTATGCCGAAAGGCGCGCGAGGGAAACACCGGAATGCCGATATAGGGATTGTCCTTGCGGGCGGTGCGCAGGGCAAAGCTGCTCAGCGATAGTTCGCACACATCGAAGTCGGCATGGCGAAAGGCGCGGAAGAACATCTCCTCCGGTGGCAGCAGCAGAAACCCCGGTGTGACGCCGTCGATGGCAACGCTGCCATCGGCAAGCGGTCGCATGCGGTCATAGTCACCGACGGCGATCGAAAGACCGAGTTTTGACATTACCCCCAGACCTCGCGTGCGACTTCGGCCACCAACGCCAGCTTCGCAAACTGCTCATCCTGCGTGAGCTGGTTGCCGCGCTCGCCGCTGGCGAAACCGCATTGCGGGCTCAAGGCCAGCTGCTCGAGCGGAATGTACTGCGCCGCTTCGTCAACGCGGCGCCGGATCTCAGCCTTGCTCTCCAATGCGCCGCGCTTGCTGCTGATCAGACCCAGCACGACCGTCTTACCCTTCGGCAGCAGGCGTAGGGGCGCAAAGCCGCCGGCCCGGGCGGTATCGTATTCCAGGAAATAGCCCGTGACATTGATTTCGTTGAACAGCACCTCGGCCACCGGCTCGTAGCCGCCTTCAGCCAGCCACGCCCCCTCGAAGTTACCCCGACACAGGTGCATGCACACCGTCATGTCGGCCGGGCGAGTGGCGATGGCGGCGTTGATGAGTCGGGCATAGGTCAGCGGTAACTGCTGTGGATCCTCGCCGTAGCTTTGCACTTCGCGCCGCAGCTGTGGATCACACAGGTAGGCGAAATTGACCTCATCGATCTGCAAGTAGCGACAGCCGGCGGCGCCCAGATCTGCAACCTCCTCCGAGTAGACTCGCGCCAGATCCGCGTAGAACTGCGCGAGGTCCGGATAGGCACGTCGGTCGATGGCTGCCCGGCCACCACGAAAATGCAGGATCGACGGCGAGGGCACTGTTAGCTTCGGCATCACGCGGGCGACCGAGTGCAGGAAGCGGTAGTGGTCGACGAAAATCGGTCGTGGACGAGCCAGCGGACCGGTGACGCGAAGCGCGGAGGGTGCCCGTTCAATTTCGCCCCGCTCGGTATGGAAGTGAACCTTGACGGGTGAGCGCGTGACCTCGACGTTGGCGAACTGCTTGAGAAAGTCCATATGCCACAGTGTTCGGCGAAACTCGCCGTCCGTCACGGCCCGCAGACCCAGGGCCTCCTGCTGGCGCACGACTTCGCGGATGCTCTCATCCTCCTGGTGTACGAGCTCTGCGGCGCTGAGTGTGCCAGCGCGGAACTGCTCGCGCGCGGCCAGGAGCTGCGGTGGCCGCAGCAGGCTGCCGACATGATCGGCGCGAAACGGAGGATTCATAGGATCATGTAGTAGCGCATGAACAGGCATTCCTTGTGGCGTTCACCGATGCCGACGAAGCAATGTTCGGCCAGCCAGCCATAGGGCCCTGGCGGCGCTTCGAACAGCGGGGTGGTGCGGATGTAGTACTCAGTAGGTTCGACGAACTCATCCAGCGCATTCAGCCGCTGCATGACCTCCGGTGAGGCGCGCCGATAGCCGCGATTGCGGATGTTGATGTGCACGCCATCGTGCGAGCGAAAGGTGTAGCGCGCGTCGACCATGCCGACGCCATCGGGCCGGTAGGTGGGCCACTCGCTGCCGCCGGGCAGGATGGTACCGCGCAGGCGGGGCCCATCGATGTCACCGCCGCTGATCTGCACCATCAGCCGCTCCCCTGCGCCATAGGCCATGCGCAGCACGTCCCCGGTGACCACGCGGGTCTGGAACACGTACTCGAAGCGAGGCAGCATCTGCGCCAATCGTCGTGGCTGCAGAGTCGCGTCCAGGTCGACCATCGGTTTCCCCTTTGTTCTGCGCAAGCGCCGCGTTACTGTACATCGATGAACCGAATCCGCGAACCGGAAATTGCAGCGCCGGGCCCCACCGACATCGGCCCGATCATCGATGGCGCGCGCTTCGGATCCGTGCAGATCAGCGTGTTTGTCCTGGCCCTGCTGTGCATGACCTTCGAGGGCTATGACACCTACGCCGTCTCCTACATCGGGCCGACGCTGCTGAGGCTGTGGCACCTCTCGACGGGAACCCTGGCGGTGATTTTCACGGCCGGCACCGTCGGCAGCGCGCTCGGATACCTGGCGATCGGACCACTGGCGGATCGCTTCGGTCGATATCTTCCGGTGGTCGTCGGCACCGCGGTCTTCGGCGCCCTCTCAATCCTCAGTAGCAGTGCCGCAGGATCCGCGACCTTCATACTGTGGCGGATTCTGGTGGGTCTGGCGCTGGGCGCCGTGTTGCCCAATATCGTGGCCATCGCCACGGAGATCACGCCCTTGCGCCGGCGTTCGCTGGTCGTGGTCGTGCTCTACAGTGGCTTTGCGATCGGCTCGGCGCTGGCCGGGCTTATCACCGGACGCCTGCTGCCGGTCTTTGGCTGGGGCTCGGTGCTGTGGGTCGGCGGCGGCGTACCGCTGTTGCTGTCGCTCGCCATGTGGCGGTGGCTGCCCGAATCGCCGCGCTTCATGACCTTGCGTGACCCGCGCGACCCACGCCTTCCGGGGCTACTGTGGCGGCTCGCGGGCGATGCGGGGACATCGCTGACCAACATCTTCACGCTGCAAGGCGAGCATTTGCGCCGGCAGCCGATCCGGGATCTCTTCGTGGAGGGCCGCGCGCTGAGCACGCTGGCCATCTGGCTGGTGCTTTCGATGGATGTGACCACCATCGCAGCACTGGTGTTCTGGATCCCGACTCTTCTGAACACCGCGGGCCAGACCGCGGCCCAGGGAATCAATTTTTCGGTGGTGCTGCTTTTGGGCGGCATCGTCGGCGCTTTCGTCATCGGCTGGTGCATGGACCGGTTCGGAACCTATCGGATCCTGATACCGGCGCATCTGTGCGCCACGCTGTTCATCGTAGCCTTCGCCCTGTTGGTGAAGACTTCGCCCGTTGCCGTGGCGTTCCTCATTGGCCTGACGCTCAATGGCGGAACTTCGGGCAGCCAGGGGTTGCTGGCGCGCCTGTATCCCACCTCGCTGCGGACCACGGGAGTGGGCTGGGCGTCGGCGGTATCGAGGATGGTCGGCGTTGCACAGCCACTCTTTCTCGGGGTGAAGCTCGCCTCCGGCTGGACGCCGACTACGACGCTGATGCTCTGCAGCGTGCCGACTGTGATCTCGCTAATCGCCCTCAGTCTTCTGTCACGGGACCGATTCGGAATAGACCAGCGTGCTGCTGGGAGTAGACACAGGTTCGCCCCGCCGTGACCAGCTGTGGCCGCGGTCCCTGGACCAGTACAGCTTGCCCGCGTGATCGACCACCGCGATAGTCGCCCCCGACGCCGAAATGTTGTCGGTGTCGGCAATTCCATCGAGCCACTGGGGCAGGCCGCCCTCGATCTTCGTTAGTGGCCCGCTGCTGTCCACGGGTCGTCGGTAGATGGCTCCCTGGGAAGCGAAGTGATCCGAGGACGCCGCCACCAGGATATCGTCGCCTGCGAATGCGACGGCGGAGCAGTAGCAGGCATGCAGGCCTTCACGCTCGATGGCCCAGGTCTGCCCGCCATCGCGGCTGACACCGAGCCCCGTGCCGGTCGCGGCGATGACCATCTCCGGCCGCGAGGGGTGAGGGCGCACCTGGTGTACGTCGGAGTCGACATCAATGGTCGGCTGCCAGGTGGTGCCGCCGTCCGTCGAGCGCGGAATTCCACCGACATGCACATTCGCGAACAGGGCTTTGCCGTCGCAGCTTGCGGCGATTGATCGAATGCCAAGTGGCGGTCCAAGCAATTGTCCATTGATCAGGGCCGTGCCGGCGTACCACCGATCCTTCCCGGGGACCTGTTCGAAGCCCGTGAGGCGTTCAAGACGGCCATCATCACGGACACGCATCACCTCGGGCGCGTCATTGACTCCGACGTACAGCGCCGCACCGACGGCCACGCAGCAGGTGAGTTCGACGTCGCTTCTGGCAATTGTGTGCCAGGCTCCATCAGGAGCGCGCCGGCACAGCACATTGCCGTCAATGATAGCCAGGGGGTTGCCGCGGGCGTCGAGGCCAAGGCCCCTGACCGAACGGCCGGCCCATTCCTGGCGCATGGCATCGCCTTGAAAGGCGAACAGCCCATTGCTCCACGTGGCGACCAGAACAGTCGGTGTATCCATGTCGGCTTATTGTTACTGCGCGCCTGCATTAATTCAAAAGAGTGCTGCACCGCGAGGACGGGACCTGCGTCTAGGAACATCTTGCAGCCCTCGCCTAGCATCCGCTGTCATGGCCGAGCCTCTGTTGCAAGCCCTTCCCGATCTCATCGTGCTGGTGCAGCGCGAGGGGACGGTCATTGCCTGCGACGGCGGCGGTGGGGTGGGGCGCCTGCGACCCTCTGCTCCCGAGGGCCAGACCTTGGAGGCCGTCTGGCCCAGTGCGCTGGCTAAACTTCTCAAGCAGCTGATCCGTAAGGCAATTTCCTCGAGAGCGGCGGCCGAAGCGCGCTTCGAGGACGACGCACGTCAATTCGAGGTGCGGGTTACCGCCCAGGGTCCGGAACGCGCCATCTGTGTCATCCGGCCCACTCTGGTCGCGGCCCAGGAAGACAGTCTGGACCTGACCGATGAGCGTCCGCGTGCCCAGCTCGATCGACGCGGATTCCTCAAGCGCTTCAAACAATCGGTCTCAGAGGCATCGTTGCGCGAGGATCCGGTGGCGGTCGCCGTGATCCATGTGGATGGCATCGCCGACATCGGCCAGGTCATCGCCGGTGAGATCGCCGAACGGGTGATGAGCATGGCCATCCTGCGGCTGCCGCGGCTGGATAGCGCCGGCAACGATGGGCAGGTCCGACCCTGGTGGTACCTGGGCCAGCTGAGCGAGAGCCTGCTGGCGCTGGTGATGCAAAGCGCGGACCGGGATGCCATCGAAGCCTGCATCACGACTCTCTGCACCAGCCTGCGCCAGCCGGTGGACCTGGGCAGCACCGAATTTCATCTGACACCTTTCGCGGGTGTGCCCATCATGGGGCAGGACTCCTCCTCACCGCGCACCTTGCTGGATCAGGCGCGCGCCGCGGCCACCGAGTCGCGCCGCTCCGGCAGTAGCGCGCCGCGCTTCTTTACCGACACCTTGCGACTGCGTTCGTTGGCGCGCATGGACGTGACCCGCGAGCTGCGCGATGCCATCAACAACGGCGACATCGGCCTGCGCTATACGGGCCGCCATGATCTGCGCAGTGGGCGCCTGGCGACCTGGGCCGGCTACCTGCGCTGGCAACATCCCTTGCGCGGCGAGATCCGCCCGGTTGAGTTCCTGAAAGTCGCCGAGGCCACGGGACTGGCCACGGCGCTGTCGCGCGCGGCCCTGGCGAGCCTGCGCGAGGACTTCACCGCGCATGCGGCGCGTTGGGATGAGGATGTCCGGGTGTCGTTCGGCCCCTTGCGCCATCACGTGCTGCACAAGGATTTCATCGACGACATCATGAAGTTTCTGGCCACATCAGCCGTACCGGCGGAGCGGTTGGAACTGCGCATCGCCGAAAAAGCCTTCATTTCCCGACCGCCCACCGATTTCGACCCGCTGGCAAGTCTGGGGGTTCGGCTGGTCATCGATGAGGTGGGGCGCGGCATGGCCTCCTTGGACTGGCTAGCGCGCGGCCATATCTGGGGGCTGCAGCTGGATCGCGCCTGGGTCACCGCCTTCCGCAAGGACGCGGCAGCTCTGAAGGTCTGCAGTGCCGGCATCGCCGTGGCCAAGGCGCTGCGCCTGACCCCCATCGCCACGGGCGTCGACGATCAGGCGTTATGTGATGCGCTGCTGGCATTGGGATGCCGCGAGGGCACGGGGGACCTGTACCTGTCGGCCTTCCCGGAAGCCGCCCCGGCCATGTCGGCCACCGCGGGACGGGGCTGATTTTACACATCGATTATGTGACCGCCGTCACAGTCGACCTCCGGAACTGTGAGTTCCGTCACCTTTTGACGCAGGCGCATTCGCGAGACCTTATGCCTCACACAAGCAGAGGTTTCAGGCGATGCGCACTGCACACACGATATTTGAACGGCGAGTAGCGGGTTTGCTGCTGGTCTTGGTGGCCACAGCGGTCACCGCGGCACCGGCCTCACAGCCGGCTGTCGCCGCAACGGGGACGGCACGCTATCTGGTACAGGCGGCCACACTCACCCTCGCGCGCCAGGACGTCAAACAGGTGCGCGGCAAGGTTGAACGCAACCTGGAAGTCATCCATGCCGTGTCGGCATATCTGGATGTGGCGCAGGCGGCGCAACTTCGCGCGCGCAGCGACGTGCGGATCTTCGCCGACCGCAGCATGCACACCAGTAGCCTGGGTTCACTGCTGGGGGCCCTCACCACCAACCCGCTGGTGACGACCGTCGCCGGCATCACCACGCCGCTCACTACGGCACTGACCCCGTTGGCCGGTCCCTTGGTTTCGCCCCTGACTGCGCCGCTGGTCTCTGGGCTCAGCAGTGGTACGGCCTTGCAGGATGGCACCGGCGTCGGCGCCAGCACCTTGCTGTACCAGACCAACTACCCCGTGCTCGTGGGTGCCAACACCCTGCAGCAGCAGGGCATCACCGGCAAGGGCGTCACCATCGCCATGCTGGATTCCGGTTTGTGGCAGGACGCAAGTCAGAATTACGGCGCGCGGGTGCTCGCGACCATGGATGTGACCAATGGCGCCTCGGGGCGGGTCACGGGTGACCCCTACGGCCACGGCACGCACATCACCTCCATCGCGGCCGGTGGCGCTGAGAACCTTGGCCTGCAGTACCTGAGCATTGCGCCCCAGGCCAACCTGGTCATCGTGCGCGCGTTTGACGGCCAGGGCGGCGGTCGCTACGTCGACGTGATTGCCGGCATGAACTGGATCATTGCCAACCAGCACAAGTACAACATACGGGTCATCAACCTCTCCTTCGGTTCGGACCCGGAGTCCTACTACTGGGATGATCCGCTGGACCAGGCAGTGATGGCGGCGTGGAAGGCGGGCATCGTGGTGGTGGCAGCCGCTGGCAACTCGGGTCCCGGCCCCATGACTATCGGCGTTCCGGGCAACGTGCCCTACGTGATCACGGTCGGCGCGCTCACGGATAACTACACGCCAAACAATCTCTCGAACTTCAGTCTGGCCTCGTTCTCCTCCACGGGTCCGACCTATGAGGGGTTCGTCAAGCCTGAGGTCGTCGCCCCCGGCGGCCACATGGCAGCCTCGATGTCCAGCAGCAGCTATCTGGCCAACATCGATCCGAATTCGATGTCCCCCGGCGAGCAGATGTTCACGATGTCGGGAACTTCGCAGGCCACGGCCGTCACCACCGGGGTGGTCGCGCTGATGCTGCAGGCCAATCCCGCGCTGACCCCTGACACCGTGAAGTGTCGGCTGCTGTCCTCCGCGGCGCCGGCCGTGACCTCATCGGGACTCCTTGCCTATACCGTGTTTCAGCAGGGTGCGGGTTTCATCAACGCGGTGCGGGCCGTGCACAGCACGGCGACGGGTTGCGCCAACCAGGGTCTGAACGTCGCCGCCGATCTGGCCGGCAGTGAACACTTCGGTGGCCCGGCCAATGAAGATGCCAACGGCAACTACTACATCATGAACATGACTGGCCCCACGTATGGCACGCCGCTGCCGGGTGACGGTATGGACTGGTCCGGCGGTTATGCCTGGGACCAGGGCTATGACTGGAACTCAGGCTACGAGTGGACCCAGAACTACGCGTGGAGCAAGAGCTACGCCTGGAGCAAGAATTACGCGTGGAGCAAGAATTACGCCTGGAGCAAGGGCTATGCCTGGAGCAAGTCCGTGCCCTGGTGGCTGACCTCCGCGCCGGGTTCGACCAGTCGCTCCGCGCCGACCTCGATCCTGCCCTGGGTGCCCAACCAGTAGCGCAACTGTGACGCGGTTCTCGTAAGTCAGGAATTTGCGCAAACCGCTCCTGAGATACGTCAATGTTCCCGGGAGCGGCTTCATGCATCGTCCTGATGTGAGTACCCACACCATTCGACATGCCTGGCGCTCGTCGCTGATGTTCTGGCTGCTCGCGGTCTCGGCCGCGGCCGGGGTGGGCGCAGCCGATGCGCCGGCGCTGATTCTGCAGCATCTGACCACGGCCGATGGTCTGCCGCAGGGCAGTATCTACACGACGCTGCAGGACTCGCAGGGCTTCGTGTGGTTGGCGACCGAGGATGGGCTGGTCCGCTACGATGGTCGTGAACTGCGCCGTTACGCCTACTCCCCGGGCAGCATCGGCGGCCTGCCCGGCAATTTCATCTATGACGTGGTCGAGGATGCGCATCACGATCTGTGGCTCGCCATCAAGGACACCGGCCTCGCGCGCTGGAACCGCGCCAGCGATTCCTTCACGATTTTCCGCCACGACCCGAAGAATCCTGCCTCGCTGGGCAGCGACTCCATACGTTCACTCCTGATCGATGCGCGCGGCCGGCTCTGGGTGGGAACCACGGATTCGGGAGTGGATATCCTGGATCCGGGGAGCGGGCGCTTCGAGCATCTGCGACACGATGGGCACGTGGCCAACTCCCTGCTCGACGATCGCGTCACCCGCATCGAACTCGATCCCACCGGCACGGTG
>DASZCK010000182.1:0-13818 GCA_035943195.1 Steroidobacteraceae bacterium | reverse complement strand
GGCCTGGCCAATGAATCGCCGTCGCTGCATCGGCGCAGAATAGCAGATCGTCGTACAGCGTTAGCGGCCGACCATTTTCTGCAGGTGCTCGGGGTAGCGCGCGCCCTGGACCTGCACCGCTGCAAACGTGCGATTGATATCGGCAATGTCATCGGCGCTGAGTGTGAGCTGGGCCGCGCCCAGGTTTTCCTCCAGGCGGTGAAGCTTGGTGGTGCCGGGAATCGGCACCATCCAGGGTTTTTGCGCCAGCAGCCACGCCAGCGCGACCTGTGCCGGGGTGGCGCGGTGCTCCGCGGCGATGTTCGCCAACAGATCGACCACCGCCTGGTTGGCGCGCCGCGCCTCAGCGGAGAACCGCGGCACCATATTGCGAAAATCGGTGCTGTCGAATTTGGTGTTCTCGTTGATGGCACCCGTGAGGAAGCCCTTGCCCAGTGGACTGAACGGCACGAATCCGATGCCGAGCTCTTCGAGTACCGGCAGCAAATCCTGCTCGGGTTCCCGCCACCACAGTGAGTACTCACTTTGCAGGGCCGCGACCGGCTGCACCGCATGGGCGCGCCGGATGGTCGCGACACCCGCTTCGGACAAACCGAAGTGCTTCACCTTACCGGCCCTGATCAGATCCCCGACCGCGCCCGCCACCTCTTCAATGGGCACCTCCGGATCGACCCGGTGCTGGTAGAAGAGATCCAGCGCATCGACCTTCAGCCGCTTCAATGAGGCCTCGGCCACATCGCGGATGTGCTCAGGCCGACTGTCCAGGCCGGCGCCGCCCACCGTCAGCGGCTGCATCTTGAAGCCGAACTTGGTGGCAATGACGACCTCGCCACGATAGGGCGCGAGCGCCTCACCGACCAGTGCCTCGTTGGTAAACGGCCCATACACTTCGGCCGTATCAAAAAAGGTCACGCCGCGCTCCACGGCCTCGCGGATCAGCGCAATACCCTGCTGCTTCTCGACGGGCGGACCTAAGCCGAAGCTCAGACCCATGCACCCCAGTCCCAAGGCTGAGACTTTGAGGCCGCTCTTACCAAGGGTTCGCTGTTGCATGAGTCAAGTCTCCTCCAGTTCACCGGCATAGGATACGGCCTGCAACAGGATCTGCGTGTAGGGCATCTTCGGTTGCCGCAGCAGAGTCTGCGTTTCGCCCTGTTCGACGACGACACCATCCTTCATGACCAGAATGCGATGCGCGACGGCGCGGATCACCGACAGGTCGTGGCTGATGAAGAGATAGCTCATGCCACGGCGCTGCTGCAGGCTCGCGAGCAGCGCCAGCACCTGTTTCTGCACCGACACGTCGAGGGCCGAGGTCGGCTCATCGAGCACCAGGATTTCCGGCTCGATCACCACCGCCCGCGCGATGGCAATTCGTTGCCGCTCGCCGCCGGAAAACTGATGAGGATAGCGTTCCAGAATCCCTTCATAGCGGGGCGCGGTGCCCAGGCCGACCTCCGCCAGCATGGCGAGCACTCGGCTGCGCCGCTCCTCCGCGGTAAGCTCGGGCATGTGCCAGGCCAATCCCTCCTGGATGATATCGCCCACCGTCAGCCGTGGATTGAGCGACGCGAAGGGATCCTGGAAGACCACCTGCACTCGGCGGCGCATTTTGCGCAAGGTCTCCCGATCGGCGCCCGTCAGCGGCTGTCCATCCACCTGAACGCTGCCCTGCGACAGCGGCTGCAGCGCCAGTAGCGCCATGCCGAGAGTGGTCTTTCCCGACCCCGACTCGCCCACGATGCCCACTGTCTCGCCGGAGCGCAGCTCCAGGTTCACGCCATTGACGGCGATGAATCTACTGTGTTTGAACCAGCCCTCGGAGCGGCTGAAAGCAACCGTCAGATCGCGGGCTTCCAGCGCAACGCGCGCATCGGGCTTGAGCGGCTGGACCTGGCGTTCGGCGCGGCTGTTCAGAAGTCGGACCGTGTAGGGGTGCTGTGGCTGCGTGAAGACGCTGTCAGTCGGGCCGCTCTCGACCAGCTTGCCTTTTTCCATGACGCCGACGCGGTGCGTGAAGCGTCTCACCAACGCCAGGTCGTGGGTGATGAACAGGATGGCCATGCCGAACTCGCGCTGCAGGTCATCCAGCAGCGCCAGGATCTGGGCCTGGATGGTGACATCCAGCGCCGTGGTGGGTTCATCGGCAATCAGCAGCTTCGGCCGGCAGGCCAGCGCCATTGCAATCATCGCCCGCTGGCGCTGTCCGCCCGAAAGCTGGTGAGGAAAGGAATCAATGCGGCGTTCCGGTTCCGGAATACCGGTGCGCTGCAGAAGCTCGATGCTGCGCGCACGGGCCGCATTGGCACGTAGACCCTCGTGCACCTCCAGGACCTCGCCAATCTGGCTGCCGATGGTATAGAGAGGATCCAGGGCCGTCATCGGCTCCTGAAAGATCATCGCGATCTCCCGACCGCGTATGCCGCGCATCCAACGCTCGCTTTTCGCAAGCAGCGACTCCGCGCCGAAGCGGATCTCACCGGATAAGGTCGCGGCATCCAACAGCCGCAGGATGGCCAGCGCCGTGACTGATTTGCCGGAGCCGGACTCACCGACCAGACCGACTTTCTCGCCCACCGCGACCTGCAGACTGACACCATCGATTACGCGCTTGGAGCCGAAATCCACGCATAGATTCTCGATTTCAAGCAGCGGGGTGGGCGCGAGGGTGGCCATGCTAGCCCTTGCGAGTGTCGAAGGCGTCGCGCAGCGCGTCACCGATAAAGGTCAGCAGCAGCAATGTCACCACCAGCACCAGGAAGGTCGGCACGCCGATCCACCAGGCATCCAGGTTGTCCTTGCTGAACCGCAACAGTTCGCCCAGCGAAGGAACGGAGGAGGGCACGCCAAGTCCCAGAAAATCCAATGCCGTGAGCCCCAGGATGCCCTCGCTCATTCTGAAGGGCATGAAGGTGATCACCGGCGTCATCGAATTGGGCAGGATGTGGCGGCGGATGATCCGCCAGTGCGACAGCCCCATGGCGCGGGCCGCCTTGACGAACTCCAGTGAGCGGTTGCGCAGGAATTCGGCGCGCACATAGTCCGAGAGCGTAGTCCAGCCGAAGATCGCAAACAGAAACAGCAGCAATACGATCGAGGGCTCGAAGATGGCCGCCAGAATGATCAGGATGTAGAGAATGGGAACGGCGTTCCAGATATCGATGAGGCGCTGCCCGGTCAAGTCCACCCAGCCGCCGAAGTAGCCCTGGATGGCTCCGGCGGCGATACCGATCAGCGTGCCGACGAATGTCAGCGCGATACCGAACAATACGCTGACGGCAAACCCGAACAGCAGTCGCGCCACGATGTCACGGCCGTATGGATCGGTGCCCAGCCAGTGCGCCCGCGAGGGTGGCGCGGGATGTGACTCCAAGTCGTTGTAGTTCACGCTATTGGGCGAATAGCGAATGAGGGAAAAGAGCGCCCAGTTCCCATCCTTGGCGAATTGCGCGTGAATGAACGGGTCGTACCAGTCCACAGGTGTCAGGAAGTCACCGCCGAACTGCGTTTCGGGGTAGTTCCTGAATATCGTCACATAGGTCTTGCCCTGGTAGTGCACCAGCAGGGGATTTTCATTGGCGATGAGCGGTGACAGCACGGCGACCGCCAGTAGTACCAGAAAGACCCACAGCGAGCAGTAACCCACGCGATGTCGCTTGAATCGTTCCCACGCCCGCCTCCAGGGCGAGCGCGCCGCGGCCGGCGCCGCGCGTACCATCGGGCCCACCGTCGCGGCAATACTCACTTGGCAGCCTTGCCAAATTGCACCCGCGGATCAACTATCACATAAAGCAGGTCGGAGAGCAGTTTGATGACGAGCCCGATCAGGGTGAAGAGGTAGATACTCCCCAGCACCACCGGATAGTCGCGATGAATGATGGAGTTGTACGACAGGAAACCCAGGCCATCGAGTGAGAACAAGGTTTCCACCAACAGGGCGCCGGTGAAGAAGGCGGCAACCACGGCCCCCGGCAGTCCGGTTATCAGCGGCAGCAGCGCATTGCGCAGCACGTGTTTGTACAGGACGCTGTTCTGTGACAGGCCTTTGGCGCGCGCAACCAGCACGTATTGTTTGCGAATCTCTTCGATGAAGGTGTTCTTGGTCAGCAGCGTCAAGGTCGCAAAATTGCCGATTGTCAGGCAGATCAGTGGCAAGGTGAGGTGCCAGAAATAATCGGTGATCTTGCCTGACAGGGTGAGCTCACTCCAGTTGTCCGACACGATTCCTCGCAACGGGAACCAGTCCAGGAAGGTGCCGCTGACGAACAGAATGATCAACAGCACTCCGAGCACGAATCCGGGAATTGCAAATCCCACCAGCACCAGCATGGTGGTGACGGTGTCGAAGTGCGAGCCCTCGCGCACGGCCTTGGCGATCCCCAAGGGGATGGAGATCAGATAACCCAGAAGCGTCGACCACAATCCGAGGCTGATCGAAACCGGTAGTTTGCTTTTGATGACGTCCCAGACATCAATGCCGTAGCTGAAACTGCGACCCAGATGGAAATGACTGTAATCCCGCAGCATCAGGAAGTAGCGGGTCAACGGTGGCTTATCGAAGCCGAACTGCCGCTTGATCTGCTCAATCTGCTTGGCATCGATTTCGTGGCTGCTGAGCGAACCACTGGTGCTGCGATGGCGCATTTCGGCGATGACCTGTTCGACCGGGCCACCAGGTACGAACTGCGCAATGATGAACGTTAGTGTCAGAACACCCAGGATGGTGGGGATCATCAGTAACAGGCGCTTGAGAATGTAACTGGCCACGTCGTGCTACCTCGAGCCTAATTCCTGTCCTTCGCCCACCAGGTGGAAATCGGCCATGACCTGGCGCCCACCCCATTCTGAATCTGATAGAAGTCGATGCTGTAGTACTTGGGTACTTTCGCGGGCATGCCGAATTTGTCCCAGTAAGCTGCCATTCGATAGGGGCGGTAGAGGAAGGGCACCGCGTAGTGCCCGGCGATGAATATCCGATCCAACGCCCGGGCACTGGCCTGTAGCTCCTGCATCGTCGTGGCGTGGTTCATGACATCAAGCAGATGGTCCACGGCGGGCATCGAGATACCGATGAGATTGCCCGAGCCGGGACTACGGGCCGCGACGCTGCCGAAGAGGTCACGCAGAAAACTGGGCGACGGCAATTTGAAGTCGCCGTAGTTTATCAAGGTGCAGTCGAAGTCGAAGGCGTCCGTACGCTTGTTGTAAACGGCGAAATCCACCAGCCGGATGCGCACAGTGATCCCGAGGTTCCTGAGGCTCTGCGCCCAGCGACCGAAGGCCGCCTCGAACTGTGTATTGTCCTCGAGAATCTCAAACTCGAAGGCGTCGCCCTTGGCATTGCGCAGCAAACCATCCGGGTGAATGGTCCAGCCCGCCTCGGCGAGTAACTTGCGTGCATGAAGCAGATTCGCCCGCAGCTCTGCCGGGGTGTCGGTAAGAGGCTCTGGCGCCGGAACGGCGAACACCTGGGGCAAGAGATCCTTGCGGTACGGTTCCAACAGGGCCAATTCCGCGGGGCTGGGCGGGCCGGTGGCGGCAAAGTCCGAATTCTGAAACAGGCCGTCGAAGCGTGCGCCCAGACCATATCCTTGAACGTCGTTCCAATGCCAGTCCAGCGCGTAGTCGAGGGCGCTGCGCACGCGCCAATCGGAAAATAGACTACGCCGCGAATTCAACAGGAAGCCTTCGTAGATAAACCCCATCTCTTCCCGCAGCCGCCGCTTGATGATCTCGCCATCGCGAAATTTCTTGCCTACGTAGTTGCGGACAAAGCGCTTGGCCGAGTACTCCTCCTTGAGCTCGGAATCACCGGCTTTGAAACCCTCAAACTCGGCGGCCGGGTCGCTGTAGTAGTGGTAGACCAGGTGATCAAAGTTATAGAAGCCCTTGCGCACACCGATATTGCTCGCCCAGTAGTGCGGATCACGCACCAGATCCAACGATTGGCCGGTACCGCGGCTGATGAGATAGGCGCCGGTCGTGATCGGCACGTCATTCACGATCTGGTCGAAGGGTTTGGTCTTACCGTTCGCACCCAGACCCCATTTATGGGAGAAGATGCAGAGCAGGGTGCCCAGCTGAAAGATCTGATCGCGACTGGGTGTCTTCAGGTCAAAGCGCACCGTGTGCGGATCGACGATGGTCGCGCTGCGCACCCCGCCGAAATTCTGTGAGTAGTCCGGCGTGGTCGTCGGGCCGACCGCCATGTCAAATGAGTACTTGACGTCCGCGGCAGTCACCGGATCGCCATTGTTGAAATGTGCGAGAGGATTGATCCGAAAGCTGACCGAGGAGTAATCCGGAGCGATCAGCATTTGGCTGGCGAGCAGTCCATACATCGTCGCCGGCTCATCCCAACTGGCATCAGCAAGGGTCTCGAACATGAACATTTCGACGCCGCCGGGGGCGTTCTCGGGCAGCGTAAAAGGGTTGTATTTGTCGAAGCCGGTGCGGCGGTCCGGATTGTCGAGCTTGATGGTGCCGCCCTTGGGCGCATCCGGATTCACAAAATCGTAGTGCGCGAAGTTCTCCGGATACTTGATGTCCCCGTATTCGGAGAACGCGTAAGTCCATGCGCCCAATACCTGCGCCGCCGGCGCGGTACCGGCGATACAACACAGCGCCAGAGCCGCGAGCCATTGCGGTCCGGCAATGCGGGAAATATTCATCATTACTAACAATGCGTTATATGGTAAATATAACGCATTGTCGAGTTCTGAACCCGTCAGTTGTGCTGCAACTCACGCTCGATGGCGGCAATCAGTCGTGGGTCCTCGGGCGGCGTGTCGGGCGAAAAGCGGGCCACGGCTTCACCCTTGCGGTTGATGAGGAATTTCTCGAAGTTCCACAGCACTTCCGGCTCCGGATTGGGTGAGATCTTGTAGCCCTTGAGCTTGTCACGGAACGCTTCGCTGTCGGGGGTCTTGGGCTGGCGGGCTATGAGTGAGGCGTACAGCGGGTGCTTTTGCGGGCCGACCACGGTGATCTTGGAAAACAGCGGGAAATCCACGGCATATTGGGTCGAGCAGAACCCGGCGATGTCTTCATCGCTGCCCGGTTCCTGGCCGGCAAAGTCATTGCTTGGGAAGCCCAGCACCACGAAGCCCTGGTCGCGAAATCGGCTATACAACGCTTCCAATCCTTCGTACTGCGGTGTCAGTCCGCACTTGGAGGCCGTATTGACCACCAGCGCCACCTTGCCCTGATAGTCGGCGAGGCTCGCAGGCTTCTGGTCTATGGTCTTGAGCGGGATCTGCTGCAGAGAAGTCATGACGTTGCTCCGGTTGCCGGGTCGGGATACTGTTGTACAGCAATGGGTCAGCCGCAGGCAAAGGGTGCCCGGCTGAATGCGGAGGATGTCGCATGAGTGCCGGATTGCCACTGAGCGTGCTGCTGCTGATGGCCGCTGGCGTGCTGAGCGCACAGGCCGCAACCAACCCCTTCGCCGCCGCCAGCACGCTGCCCTTCGAGGCGCCTGCCTTTAATGTCATCAAGGACACGGACTATCAGCCCGCCCTCGAAGAAGGCATGCGTCAGCAGCTGCGCGAGGTCGCGGCAATCGCCGACAATCCTGCACCCCCGACCTTTGACAATACGGTCGTGGCTTTGGAAAAGAGCGGTCAAATGCTCAGCCGAACGAGCATGGTCTTTCACGCGATGCTTGGCAGCAATACCAACCCGGTGCTCGAGCGGGTACAGCGTCTCGAGGAGCCAAAGCTGGCCGATGAAGAAGACGCCATTGAGCTGAATCCGCGACTGTTTGCCCGCATCAAGACCCTCTACGACCAACGCGCAGGATTGCGGCTCGACCCGGAATCACTGCAGCTGCTGACCATTACCTATCGCGACATGGTGCACGCCGGCGCGAATCTGTCCGTCAGCGACAAAGCTGAGGTGGCCAAACTGGATAACGACCTCGCCAAGCTGACCACGTCCTTTGAACAAAAACTGCTGGCGGCAACCAAGGCCGCCGCCTATGTGACGGATGATAAGTCGCGCCTGGCGGGGCTATCCGATATTGAACTGGGAGCGGCCGCTCAGGCCGCCGAGGCGCGCGGCCTGAAAGGCAAATGGTTGATACCGCTGGAGCATGCCACCCAGCAGCCGCTTCTGGCCGACCTCAGTGACCGTGGCACGCGCGAGGCGCTGTACCACGCTCGCTGGACCGCGACCGAAAAGTCGGATGCCAACGATACCCGGGCGGATGTCGCGTCAATCGCCAAGCTGCGGGCCAGAAAGGCAAAGCTGTTGGGCTATCCGAACTTCGCGGCGTATGCACTTTACGATTCGATGGCCCAGACGCCTGCGGCGGCACAGAATTTCATGGCGCAACTGGTGACACCCGTGGCTGCGAAGGCGGCCGAGGAAAGCAAGCTCATTCAGGCTGCGATCGACCGGGACGGGGCACACTTCACCCTGCAGCCCTGGGATTGGGCGCGCTATGCCGCGCAGGTACAGAAAGAGCGCTACCACCTGGACGCGGCTGAACTGAAACCCTATTTCGAGCTGCACACAGTGCTTGAAAAGGGCGTGTTCTTTGCCGCGCACGAACTGTACGGCATCTCATTCAAGCGTCGCACGGATATCCCGGTGTACCAGCCGGACGTCATGGTCTATGAAGTGCAGGACCAGGATGGCAAACCGCTGACGCTGCTCTATCTCGACTACTTCAAGCGCGACAACAAGGGCGGTGGAGCGTGGATGGACATATTCGTCCAGCAGTCGCGGCTCCTGGGTACCCGGCCGGTCATCTTCAACGTGCTGAACATCAGCAAGCCGGCGCCCGGCCAGCCGGCCCTGCTGGATTTCGACGAAGTCACGGCCATGTTCCACGAATTCGGCCATGCCCTGCATGGCATGTTCGCGAACCAGGAGTATCCGTCATTGTCGGGCACCTCGGTGGCGCGGGACTTCGTGGAGTTTCCGTCGCAGTTCAATGAGCACTGGGCACTGTATCCCACCGTCCTGCATCACTACGCGAGGCACTACAAGACCGGCCAGGTGATCCCTGAGGAGCTGGTGCAGCGGCTGCGGCAGGCCCACACCTGGGGCCTCGGATATCAGCGGGGGGAAGAGGTGGCGGCCGCGGAACTGGACATGAGCTGGCATGTGCTGGGCCCGACAGTGCCCAAACAGAACGTGGACGCCTTTGACATGCGGGCGCTCAAGGATACTCACACCGATTTTGCGAATGTTCCGACCCGCTACCGATCCAGCTACTTCGAACACATCTGGGGAGGTGGCTATGCGGCGAGCTACTACGCCTACCTGTGGACGGTGATGCTGGATGATGACGCCTTCGCGTGGTTCACCGACCATGGCGGATTGACGCGGGCCAATGGCCAACGCTTTCGCGATCTGATCCTGTCACGTGGTCATACCGAAGACTACTCGGTGATGTTTCGCAGCTTCTACGGCAAGGATCCGGATATCGGTCCGATGCTGCGTGATGACGGCCTGACGCGGTGAGACTAGAAGTCGCGCGCCAGCGCGCGATCGATGGCGGAGCGGGGCGAGCGACCCTCGGTATAAAAGCTGCGCCACTGATCCCAATCGACTTCATCAAGCTCGAGAGAGCGCAGCGCGCCGCTCAGGTCCGCACGCAGCAGCGCCAGCACTGCATTCTGCCATTGCGTCCAATTCAGTAGTTGCACATCGCCGATTCGAATTGCCGTGGGCTGCCATTCCATATGCGTCACCTGGTCTGTTCTGCAATTGGAGTTTACTCCCTGGGGAATGGTTCCCGAGCAATTAATGACTCACTTCGAGAATGATTTTTCCGCCGGTGTGACCGGCGCGGTTCAGCTCCCAGGATTTTGCGGCTTGTGTCAGCGGTAGCCGACGCTCGATGTTCACATGGAACTGCCCGTGATCGGCAAGGTCGCTGACAGCGCCGAGAAACTCTCCAGTCACAGGACCCGTGATGGCGCAACGGATATGCGCCGCAGCACAAGGCGCAGCCGCCGGCGCTCCCACCACTGAAACCAGAATGCCACCTTTCCTTAACATGGCGATTGAGCGCTCACCCGTCGCGATATCCACGGTATTGAGGACCACGTCCAGGTTGTTGATGGCCCCTTCGGCATGCGCGTCGTGGTAATCGATGACTTCATCCGCACCGAGCGAGCGCAGTAGGGCGTTGTGAGCGGGCGACGCCGTCGCGATCACATACGCACCGCGGGCCTTTGCGATTTGCACGGCCGAGGAACCCACGCCACCGGCGCCGCCCTCGATGAGGACCCGCTGCCCGCGTTGCACTTTGGCCACGACGACCATGGCGCGCCACGCGGTCTCACCGACCACGGGAATGCCGGCGGCTTCCTCAAAGGACATATGCGCGGGCTTGAGCGCGACTGCATGAATCGGCGCGAGCGCGTACTCGGTGTAGGAACCTCCGGGAGCCACGGCGATAACCGCCTGGCCGACCTGCCAGGGCGCTGAATCCGCGCCGACGGCATCGATGACGCCCGCCAGATCGCGCCCGGGAATCGAACGACTGCCCGGTCCCGCGCGTTCCGCCAGCTTCCAATCCACCGGGTTGACCGATGCGTCTCTGACGCGAATGCGCACCTGTCCGGGTTGTGGCTTGGGAAGGGGCAGAGTTTGTAGCTGCAGCTTGCCTTCGTTCAGCACCATCGCGTGCATGGTGTCCACGGCCCATGCCGCGGACACAATCAATTGGCACAGTAGCCATGTCCGTAACACAAGCTTCATAGAATCCCCAGACCTCGGTCGCGAATTGTTACACTTCGGCGCTGCAGAGACTTCTAACAATGAGGCTGATCATGATACGGCTGCTGGTAGCGATCGTCTCCCTGATGCCGCTCGCGGCTCTCGCGCAGATCAGTGGCCCCTTGACCATCAAGGAGCAGGGCAGCTTCTTCGTGGGCGGGGAGCAGCGCACGATCAGGTCCCCTGCCAACGGTGTCGTACCGGCGCAAACCGGTCAAATCACCGTCGATCAGATGTACGTGCAGTACCAGATACCGCTCAAGGCCGGCCGACACCTACCCGTCGTATTTGTTCATGGCTGCTGTCTGAGCAGCAAAACCTGGGAAACCACCCCCGACGGGCGCATGGGCTGGAGCGAGTACTTCGTGCGTAAGAATCATGCGGTCTATCTGGCCGATCAGGTATCGCGCGCGCGCTCGGGATTTGATCCCAGCGCCTTCAATGATGTTCATGCCGGAACGGTGCCCGGCACGAAGGTGCCCGCCATACTTGATGCCACCCACCAGTTTGCCTGGACGGTTTTCCGTTTCGGGCCCAAGTACGGCGAGGGATTTGCCGATGAGCAGTTCCCGCTCAAGGCCGTCGACGAACTCTACAAACAGATGATTCCCGACCTGAATTCAACCCTGCCGCAGAATCTCAATCCGACGCTGACGCAGATGGCGGCGCTGGGCGTGAAGCTGAAGGGGGCGGTGCTGGTCGGACATTCCGAATCCGGATTCTTTCCCGAACAGGCCGCGCTGGTGGATCCGAAGGGGATCAAGGGACTGGTCACCATCGAAACGCGCTGCGATACCAGCCTCAGCGCGGTACAACTGGCAACGCTGGCGAAGATCCCGACGCTGGTCATGTTCGGCGATCATCTTGGCGATGTGAAGGCGCCCTTCAGCTGGATGGAGGCGCTGAACTCCTGCAACACCTTCATCGATCAGCTCAAGAAGGCGGGCGGGGACGCGCAGATGATGTATCTGCCGGCAATGGGCATCAAGGGCAACAGCCACATGCTGATGCAGGACAAGAACAGCGATCAGCTCGCCGACCTGGTGCTCGGGTGGATCGGCCAGGTCGAGAAGAAGGCCGGCAGCCCCTAAGCCGTAGGAACGTGTGCTGCTGTCCTACAGGACATATCGCCGCCTGAACGATACCAGAAGCGCGACAGGAGGCGAGACTGGGTCATAGCAATCTCCTCAGCTGAGCAAGGAGGGCATATGGCGTTCAGGCAGCTATCAGCGATCGGGGTCTATCACACCGCCACCCAGGCGGAAGTCGGTGTGGATATGCTCATTACCAAGGGCTTCGACAGCACCGGAATCTCGGTCCTGCTGCCGGAGCGGCCGAATACCCAACCTGCGCCGCAGGCCGCGAAATCTTCGGCCACGCTGACGCCGCAGACCAGCAAGCCCGGTTCCGCCGCAGCCGTGGGTGCCACCGGTGGTGGTGCGCTGTTCGGGGCGTTGGCTTTGCTCGCCGGTGCCGGCGCGCTGGCGATTCCCGGAGTCGGTCCATTGATTGCGGCAGGCCCCCTGGTGGCCGGTCTTGCCGGCCTGGGGGTGGGCGGCGCGGTAGGCGGCCTCGCCGGGGCGCTGGTTGGCATGGGGCTTCCCGAGGATGAAGCCAAACGCTACTACAGCCAGATCGCCGTGGGGTACACGTTGCTCATCGTGCACGCTGATGACCTCGAGAAAGTCGCGACGGCGAAGAAGGTGCTGGTGGCATCGGGCGCCGCGGATGTCTCCTCCAGCCCATAGTCAACGCAGCACGATTGTCGAACCCAGCGAGCCGCCCCTGCTGGGAACTTTGGGCCCCGGTCTCATCACCGGCGCCGCCGACGATGATCCCAGCGGCATCGCCACCTATGCACAGGCGGGCGCACAGTTCGGCTACCAGCTCATCTGGTCGATGCTCTGGGCCTACCCCCTGATGGTGGTGATCCAGGACATCAGTGCCCGAATAGGGCGCACCACCGGGCGCGGCATCGCCGCGAATATCCGTGAGGAGTATTCGCCCCTGCTGCTGTATGGGACGGTCCTTGCGCTGTTCATCGCCAACATCTGCAATATCGGCGCCGACCTGGCGGCCATGGCCGAATCGGCACGCCTGCTGCTGCCCGCCGTTCCCACTGCGGCGTACGTGGTGGCATTCGGCTTGATCTGCGCCGCCGGCCAGATTTTTCTGCATCACACTCGCTACGTCTCCATCCTCAAGTGGCTCACGCTCTCGCTGTTCGCGTATTTCGCGACCCTGGCGGTCGTGCACGTGCACTGGCGGGAGTTCCTGCAGGGTCTGCTGTGGCCTCATTTCGTGGCGCAGCAGGGATTCTGGCTGATGGTCGTGGCGTTGCTGGGCACCACCATCAGTCCCTATCTTTTTTTCTGGCAGTCCTCCCAGGAAGTCGAGGACACGAAAACCGAGCCCGCCAAGGAACCACTGCGCTACCGGCCCGCGCAAGGTAAGCGCGAGCTCGCCCGCATCAAGAGCGATACGGTGATGGGGATGGGGCTGTCCAACCTGGTTGCAATCGCCATCATGGCGACCGCCGCGGCCACCTTTCATGCCAAGGGCATCACCCAACTGGATACTGCCGCGCAGGCGGCCCAGGCCTTGCGACCCATCGCCGGTCCATTTGCCTTTGCTCTGTTCGCGCTGGGTATTGTCGGCACCGGGCTGCTGGCGGTTCCCGTGCTGGCGGGCTCTGCTGCCTATGCACTCGGCGAGGCGCGACGCTGGCCCGTCGGACTGTCCCGCAATCCGTCCGAGGCGAAGGCCTTCTACGCCACCATCGCCGTCGCGACTGCCGTCGGTGCGGTGGCCAATGCCTTCGGTATCAGTCCTCTGAAAGCCCTGGTGTGGGCCGCGGCCCTGAACGCCGTGGTGGCGGCACCCATCATGATCCTGGTGATGCGTCTGGCCAGCAGTCGCAAGGTGATGGGCTCATTCAGAATCGGCGGCTGGTGGTTGCGACTGGGGTGGTGCGCGACCTGCGTCATGGCGCTGGCATCCCTGGCCTATCTGCTGTCACTACTGACCGGCAGCCACTAAGGTTGCCGTGGGGGCGCCGGATCGGACTCGTGGGGGCCCTTGGCC
>DASZCK010000181.1:0-13133 GCA_035943195.1 Steroidobacteraceae bacterium | reverse complement strand
CAGGTACGGCAGATCCTCATGGACCGGCAGGTCGTGGACACCGGGTTGTCACTGGTCACCAGCCTCTACACCCTCGATGCCCTGGTACTGATCGTCGCCTGCTTCAACTATGCAAATCTGGCGACCGCGTTGGCCCTGCGCCGTACCCGCGAGATTGCGTTGCGCAAGATCGTGGGCGCCAAGCGCCGCCAGCTGGTGCTGCAGTCCCTGATCGAGGCCGGCCTGGTGGGTGTGGTGGCCCTGGTCATCGCCGTGGCGGTCACTCTGGCGCTGATTCCGCTGTTCAATGGTCTGTTCACGCAAACGCTGCAGCCCGCGACCTTCATGCGTCCCGGCATGTGGCTGTTCCTGGCCGGCCTCATCTTTGCCATCGTGCTACTGGGTGGGGTGTACCCGGCCTGGACGCTGTCGCGCCTGCAGCCGGTGCGGGCGCTGCGCGCCTCGTCGAGCCGCGCCGGCGCCGGACGCTATGTCCCACGGGTGCTCATCGGTCTGCAGTTCATGGCCGCCGGATTCCTGGTCGTCATGTTGCTAGTGGTACAGGGCCAGAATCACCTGATGCGTGCCGCGCTGGTGGGCATCGCGGCCAATCCCACCCTGGTCGTCACGACTCCCCTCTCGGATACGACAATCGACATGCAGACGCTGCGTACACGCCTGCTCGAGTCCCCCGCGGTGGAGTCAGTGACCGGCGCGGATCCCGCCCCCTGGGCGGAGGGCTGCTGCTGGGTGTTCATCGTCAGTCACTCGCAGGACCCGGCCGTGAAGGCCGTCGAATCGGCCGGTACGCGCGTCGGTGTCGATTACTTTCGGACCGTGGGCCAGAAGCTCTTGGCCGGCCGCACCTTCCGGCCCGACTCCGATGACGAAATGACGGAGGACGACTTCAACGGCAAGCGCACGGTGAACGTCGTGATCGATCGGGAGCTCGCCCAGCAGCTGGGCTACGCCAGCCCCAGCGCTGCGTTGAACGCCATCATCTATCGTCAGCCCTACCTGCCGCGGCTTCCACTGCGGGTCATCGGCGTCGTCGAGAGCGCGTCCAACCGCCTCACTGCAGTCATGGGATCGCGCTCCGATATCTACCTCTTTACCCCGAAGTTCGCCAGTTACCCGATCATTCGGTTCCGGCCCGACCAGGTCGGTGACGCCGTCGCCCAACTGGCAAAGACCTGGAAAGCGCTGGCGCCGGGGGTACCACTCGAGCGCAACTTCATGGACCAGCGGTTCGAGGATGCGTATGCGAACTTCGGCACCATCAGCTCGCTGGCCACCGCGCTCACGGTCTGCGCCTTCGTCATCGCGCTGATGGGACTGTTCGGCATGGCGGTCCAGGTGACCAACGGCAGGTTGCGGGAAATCGGAGTCCGCAAGACCCTGGGCGCCAAGTCGCGGCGGATCTTCACGTTGCTGCTGCTGGATTTCTTCAAGCCAGTGGTGCTGGCCAACCTGATCGCATGGCCGTTCGCGACACTCGCCGCGCGCGCCTACCTGAGCATGTTCTTCACGCCCATGCACCTGTCGGCACTGCTGTACATCGCAAGTCTCGCCAGCACCATGGTCATTGCCGGGGCGGTCGTATGCGGTCAATCCCTGCGCGCGGCGCGAGCGCAGCCCGCGGAGGTGCTGCGCTACGAGTAGTTCAGCCTCGACCGACCCGGTGCAAATTGATCTGATCGCGCAGCGTCCGGGTCGCGGCCCGCGCCGCCTCGAGCCAGCCGTCATCGCTCGCCGCGTAGAGAATGGCGCGCGATGAACTGATCATGAGTCCGTCGCCAGCCGCGGTCTGGCCATGGCTCACCACGGCCTGTACGTCGCCGCCCTGCGCGCCCACGCCCGGCACCAGGAACGGCATGTCCCCGGTCAGTGCGCGCACCTGCGCGAGCTCGCGCGGGTAGGTGGCGCCGACCACCAGCGCGCAGTTGCCGCGGCTGTTCCAGCGGCTCGCCGCCAGTTGCGCCACCACTTGGTAGAGTTTACGGCCGCCGCAATCCAGGTCCTGCAGGTCGCCGGCGCCCGGGTTGGACGTGCGGCACAGCACGATGACGCCGCGGTCCTCATAGGCGAGAAAGGGTTCCAGCGAATCCGTTCCCAGGTAGGGATTGACCGTCACGGCATCGGCGCCGTAGCGCTCGAAGGCCTCGAGCGCATAGCGCTGGGCGGTGTTGCCCACATCCCCGCGCTTGCTGTCGAGGATGACGGGGATGCCGGGGTGCTCGTGGTGAATGTATTCGATGGTGCGTTCGAGCTGATCCTCGGCTTCGTAGGCCGCGTAGTGCGCGAACTGCGGCTTGTAGGCGCACACCAGATCCGCCGTCGCATCGATGATGGCGCGATTGAACTGAAAGATGGGGGAGGCCTGCCCGGCTAGCCGTGCCGGAAACTTCTCCAGTTCCGGGTCCAGGCCCACACACACCAGGGAGTCGTTGCGCGCCCAGGCCCCCTGCAATTGCTCGAGGAATTTCATGCGACGCGACTGGCCGCGCGCTTCTTCAGGTACACCAGCAGTATGGAAATGGCGGCCGGGGTGACCCCGGGGATGCGAGCAGCCTGGCCGAGCGTCGCCGGGCAGGTCTCGCTCAGGCGCTGCCGCACCTCAGTGGACAGACCAGGGACCCGGCCGTAGTCCAGGTCCGCCGGGAGGCGCGTGGACTCGCCACGCAGCTGCCGCTCGACTTCCTGTTGCTGGCGCTCGATGTAGCCTGCGTACTTGGCCGTCACTTCCATCTGCACCGCGACCTGCGCGGGCAGGCGCGCATCGACTTCGCCCCAGGCCGGGGCGCCGATGAGTTCGAGCAGATCGCGGTAGGCCACGCGCGGACGGCGCAGCAACTCCAGGGCGCTGTGATCACGCGCCAGCGGTGCGTCCAGTACGCGTTCGCTCCAGCTGTGCGGCACCTGGTCCGGCTTCACGCGGGCGAGCGACAAGCGTTCGGACTCTGCGCCGGCCAGGCGCATGCGCTCGTTGAACAGGCACCACCGCTCCTCGTCCACCAGACCGAGCTCGCGCCCCTTCGGCGTCAGGCGCAGATCGGCATTGTCTTCGCGCAGCAGCAGCCGGTGTTCGGCGCGGCTGGTGAACATGCGATAGGGCTCGGGCGCCCCGCGTGTGATCAGGTCGTCGACCAGGACGCCGAGGTAGGCATCACTGCGTCCCGGCACCCAGGGCGCCTGAGCGCGGACCTTCTGCACCGCATTGATGCCGGCCAGCAGCCCCTGCGCGGCGGCCTCCTCGTAGCCGGTGGTGCCATTGATCTGGCCGGCAAAGAACAACCCGACGATGGCGCGGGTTTCCAGTGAGGCCGAGAGCTCGCGGGGGTCGAAGAAGTCGTATTCGATGGCATACCCGGGTCGGGTCAGATGGGCCTGCTCGAAGCCGCGGATGCTGCGCACCAGTTCGTACTGCACATCGAAGGGCAGGCTGGTGGAGATGCCGTTGGGATAAACCTCGTGGGTGTCCAGGCCCTCGGGTTCGACGAAAATCTGGTGCGAGCCCTTGTCGGCGAAGCGCACGACCTTGTCCTCGACCGAAGGGCAGTAGCGCGGTCCCACGCCCTCGATGGCACCGGTGAACAGGGGTGAGCGATCGGTGGCCGCCCGGATGATGTCGTGCGTGCGTTCATTTGTCGCAGTAATGTGACAATTGAGCTGCTGAGGATGCTCACTGGCGCGCCCAAGGAACGAAAACACTGGCACGGGCTCATCGCCGGGCTGGGCCACCAGCTGCGAGTAGTCGATGCTGCGGCCATCGATACGCGGCGGCGTGCCGGTCTTGAGCCGCCCGACCCGCAGGTTCAGCGCACGGAGGCGCTCGGCGAGCCGATTGGAAGGGGGATCCCCGGCGCGCCCACCCTGGTACTGGTTCAGACCCACGTGGATGCGGCCGCCGAGAAAAGTACCGACCGTCAACACGACGGCGGACGCTTCGAACACGATGCCGGAGACCGTGACCACGCCCCGGACGTGTCCCTCTTCGACCACCAGGTCGGCCGCTTCCTGCTGGAACAGCAAGAGGTTCGGTGTGTTCTCCAGCGTCTGGCGGATGTACTGGCGATAGCGCTGCCGGTCGGCCTGGGCGCGGGTGGCGCGCACAGCCGGTCCCTTGCTGGCGTTGAGGGTCCGGAACTGGATGCCCGCGTGATCCGCGGCGCGCGCCATGATGCCGCCGAGGGCATCGATCTCGCGTACCAGATGGCCTTTGCCGATGCCGCCGATCGCCGGGTTGCAGCTCATCTGCCCCAGCGTGTCGATGCTGTGGGTGATGAGCAGCGTGCGCGCGCCGCGACGGGCCGCTGCCAGGGCGGCCTCGGTGCCGGCATGGCCGCCGCCGATGACGATAACTTCAAAAGTGTGCGCGAATCGCATGGAATCCAAGTCCGTTCAAGGGCTTATAATTGGAGCCTATTGTATGCGGCCCGCCCCGATATATCGACGCGTCTTGAGCCGCATTCCGGTGTTCGCCGTCGTGGCCGTTCTGGCCGTCCTGGCACCCTGCGGCCCGCTCGCCGCCGCACCGGCGACTCTCAAACTGATCCGCTGCCGCCTGACCCATCCCAGCCAGCTGGTCTCGGTGGAGGCCCAGTGTGGTCATTTTGCGGTGCCCGAAAACCCCGCGGCGCCGGGTCGCACGATTGAGCTGCTGGTGGCCCGTATTCCGGCCATCAATGAGCGCGGGCGTCCCGATCCGCTGTTCCTGCTGGCCGGAGGTCCGGGACTGGCCGCCACGACCTTCTACACCGGGGTGGCGCCGGTGTTCGAGCGCATACACCGCGACCGGGACATCGTGCTGGTGGATCAGCGCGGCACGGGCGGGTCCAACGCACTGAATTGCCCCGAGGACAGCGACCCGGATGCGCCGGATTCGCCCGCTGTGCTCACGCAGGCGGCTCGGGACTGTCTGGCAATGCTGGCGACCCATGCCACGGTCGCCGACTACACCACCTCGCTCGCGGTGCGGGACCTCGACGCCGTGCGCGCCGCGCTCGGCTACCAGACCATCAATCTCTACGGTGGCTCCTACGGCACGCGCGTGGCGCAGCACTACCTGCGTCGTTTCCCCGAGCATGTGCGTGCCGTGATCCTCGATGGCGTGGTGCCACCGCAGATGACACTCGGCGCCTCGCTCGCCCTGGATGCGCAAAGCGCGCTGCAGCGCCTCTTCACCCGCTGCGTCGCCGATACCCCCTGCCGCGCCCGCTTCGGCGATCCGGACCAGACCTTCAATGGCCTGCTGGCGCGCCTGCAGGCCCAGGCGGTACCGGTCGAAGTGGCGGATCCGTTCACGGGAGAGCGGCGCAAGCTGACGTTCGACGCCACCGACCTGGGTACCGTCGTGCGGCTGTCCAGTTATTCCACCGAAGAGTCCGCGCTGCTGCCCCTGGTGCTGGATGAGGCGCAGGCGCATGCCAATTTCACGCCCGTGGCGAGCCTGCTGCTGCAGGTGACGCATTCGCTGAACAACCTCATTGCCGTCGGCATGCACAACAGCGTGGTGTGTTCGGAGGATGTGCCCGCGTACGGCATCCGCCCGGAGGATCGCGCGCAGCTGGCGCAGACCTACATGGGGACGGCGCCGCTGGAAGCCTTTGAAGCCATCTGCGCCCAGTGGCCGCGCGGCCCGGTGGACGCGGATTTTCACGCGCCCTTGAGTTCCGGCCGGCCGGTGCTGCTGCTGTCGGGCAGTAACGATCCGGTGACACCGCCTGCCTATGCGGCGCAGGCCGCGCGCGGCCTCTCCAACAGCCTGCAGGTGGTGGTGGGCGGCATGAGCCACGGCCAGATCACGGCGCCCTGTGCCGCGCGGCTGTTGAGTCGGTTCATCGAAACGGCCAGCACCCATGGCCTGGAGGCCGAACTCGCCTGCCTGCGCAAGACCGTTCCTGCTGCCTTTCTGACCTCCTTCACTGGGCCGCCGCCATGATCGAGGCACGGCACCTGCACAAGCGCTTCGGTGCCGTCACCGCCGTGGAAGATGTGTCTTTGACGGCGCGGGATGGCCGCATCACGGGACTGCTGGGTCCCAATGGCGCGGGCAAATCCACGACGCTGCGCATGCTCTACACGGTGCTGCAGACGGACAGTGGCGATGCCTTCATCGATGGCATCAGCGCCGCAGCGAGTTCGCTCGAGGCCCGGCGCCGCATGGGCGTACTGCCGCACGGCGCCGGCATCTATCCGCATCTGACGGCCCGCGAGAACATCCACTACTTCGGCGAGCTGCACGGCCTGGCGCGCGGCGAGTGCGCGGAGCGCGCGGCACAGATGATCGAGCTTTTGGAAATGGCGGACTTCGCGGATCGCCAGGCCAAGGGTTTCTCGCAGGGACAACGACTGAAGACGGCCCTGGCCCGGGCGCTGGTGCACGGCCCGCAGAACATCCTGCTCGATGAGCCCACCAATGGGCTGGATGTGATGGCGGTGCGCACCTTACGCACGCTGCTGCTGAAGCTGAAGGCGACCGGACGCTGCATCCTCTTCTCCAGTCACGTGATGCAGGAGGTCAGTGCCGTTTGCGATGAGGTCGTGGTCATCGCCAGCGGCAAGGTGGTGGCCTGCGGCACGCCGGATGAATTGCGCGCCAGAGCCGGAAGCACGGATCTGGAGGAAGCTTTCGTGCACTTTCTGGATCCGGCGGGTCAGGCCTGATGCGCTTCGTCTTCATCGTGCTGCGCAAGGAAGTGCGCGAAAATCTTCGTGACCGCCGCAGCCTCGTATCGGCGCTGCTCTTCGGCACGCTGCTGACGCCATTGCTGGTGACCCTCCTGGTCAATCTGACCGTGCGCCACAGTCAGGACCAGGACAACAAGTCCGTGACGCTGGCCGTGGTCCACGGTGAACGGGCACCGAATCTGCTGGCGGATCTGCGCCAGTACCGCATCGACACCATCGCCGCCAATCTCGATGACGCCGCGGCCCGCGCAGCGGTACGGTTGCAGCACTACCGTGTCGTCCTGGCCATTCCCGATAATTACGCCCGTCAAATGTCGCAGGGGCTGCCCGCACCGGTGCTGCTCTACAGTGACTCCTCGGATGGGGCGGCCGGCAGTGACGTAGCCCGGGTGCGCGCCCTCCTGGGCCACTACGCTTCCAATATCGCGCGGCTGCGACTCATGGTTCGCGGCGTGGATCCGACGGTGCTGTCGGCCATCGCCATGCAGGATATCGATGTCGCCACGCCGACCAGCCGCTCGGTGCTGATCCTCGGCACTCTCACTGTCGTCATCCTCATGACCATGCTCATGGGCGGTCTGCCCATTGCCTTGGATGCCACGGCCGGCGAGCGCGAGCGCGGATCCTTGGAGCCGCTGTTGACCGTGCCGGTGCGGCGCGAGCAGCTGATCTACGGCAAGATCCTGGCTGCCTGCGTGTTCATGCTCATATCGCTGTCGTTGAGTGTCTGCTCCATGGCCCTGGCACTGCGCCACGTGGGACTGGACCGGATCGGCATGAATCAGAACATGAGCCTCATCACGGTACTGGAGCTGATCGCCAGCTGTGCGGCCTTGGCACCGCTCGGCGCTGCGCTGATGACCATCGTGGCGGCCTTCACGCGCAGCTACCGCGAGGCCCAGAACTACGTGGGACTGATCATCGCACTGCCGACCTTCCCCTTGATCTTCGCGAGCATCCTGGGGCTGCAGCCCACCGTCTGGCTGATGATGGTGCCCGCGCTCAGCCAGCACTTCATGGTGACGGGGCTGCTGCGGGCGGAGCCGGTGTCGGCGCTGTACGCAACGCTGTCGGTGAGTGTCTCGCTGCTGCTGGGCGCGCTCGCCGCCTTTGCGGCCGGACGGCTCTATCACCGCGAGAAACTCCTGGGTTGAGACGTGTAGCATGCCCTTGCGAGGGATCGTCCCCTCACGAGGAGTCTGCCATGAACACGTCTACGGTTAGTGAGATCAGGGCCTGGGTGGCAAAGGGCGCCAAGCAGCCGCTGACGCTGCAGACCATTGATCTGGGGCCCCTGGGAGTCGAGGACGTCGAGATCGCCGTGGAGCACTGCGGTCTGTGCCACTCCGATCTGTCCGTCCTGAACAACGAGTGGGGCATTTCCTCCTATCCGGCCATTCTCGGGCACGAAGTGGTCGGGCGTATCACGGCGCTGGGTCCCCAGGCGCGCGGCCTCAGCATCGGCCAGCGCGTCGGCGTGGGCTGGACCGCGTGCAGCTGCATGCACTGTCAGCAATGCATGTCGGGCAGCCATCACCTGTGCGCCCAGGCGCAACCCACCATCCTCGGCCATCGCGGCGGATTCGCAACGCGCGTTCGCGCGCATTGGGCCTGGGCCATCCCTATTCCCGACCAGCTGAATCCGGCCGACGCGGGCCCGCTGATGTGTGGCGGCACGACCGTGTTTGCGCCGTTGGCGCTGTACGCCAAGCCCACGCACCGGGTGGGCATCATCGGCATCGGCGGCCTGGGTCACATGGCGGTTCAGTTCGCCAGAGCGTATGGCTGCGAGGTGACGGCGTTCACCTCGAGCGAGAGCAAATTCGATGAGGCCCGCGGATTTGGCGCGCACCAGGTGGTGGCAAGCCGGGACTCCGCCGCGATCAAGAAACTCGCCGGCAGCTTCGACCTGCTGATCAGCACCGTCAATGTAAAACTTGATTGGGACGCCATCATTGGGACTCTCGGCCCGAACGGCCGGCTGCACGTCGTCGGGGCCGTCGTCGAACCCATCCCGGTGTCGGCCTTCGCGCTCATTCTGCAGCAACGCAGCGTCTCGGGTTCACCATCAGGCCCGCCGACCACCATCGCTGCCATGCTCAATTTCGCGGCTCGCCACCGGGTCGCGCCGCAGACCGAGCACTTTGCCATGAGTCGCATCAATGACGCCTTCGCACGACTCGAGTCCGGCAAGGCCCGCTATCGCATCGTGCTCGACGCGGATTTCGCTTGAGACGTTAATGGCCTCGGCCGCTACGCCTCGCCGGCGGCCTTCTCCACCAGCAGGCCGAAGCTTGCGATGTTGCGCACCAATTCCGGCGGCAAGCCGTGCCGGTGGCCAAGGTATTGCGGATCGTTGTAGGCCACGCAGGTCTGCCCTTCGCCAGGCGACCACACCAGAACCTTGAGGGGCAGCTCGATGGCGATGCTGGGCACCGCTTCGATGAGCGGTGTGCCCGCCTTCGGATTGCCGGCGATCAGCATGCGGGTCGGGCGCAGTTCCAGTCCTTCCGCTGACGCATCGGCACTGAAATTGATGTCGGCGAAGATCTTGAGATTGCGTGCCGTCATCATCTGCCGCAGCCGGCCGATGACATCGTCGACCTTGCGCGGGCTGTGCAGCACGACCAGGCCCTCGGCAAATTTCGCGTCGTTCATGCTGACTCCTTACGACCGGAGGTCCTCAACCTCATGAAACAGGGTGTAGTCAAACACCACCGCTCCCTCTTCGGTCACATCCAGTACGTCTCGAAAGGCCTTGTTCCAGAGTATGGAGCCAGCAGAATAGTCTTCGCGCGTCATGAGGGTGTGTCCGGTGGTCTCATCGGTCCCGCTCAGGCTCAAAACGAAGGAGGCCCCGGAGCGCCGCAGTGATTCCTCGGTCTCGCCATTCAAGGGACTGGACTCATCGATCACGTGCATGATGGTCCAGCCAATGAAGAAAGCGGGGTGCTGATCGCGGACCAGCTTCAAGTCCGTGATGCGACGCATCTCCAGGCCCTCCCGGGTGACCTCGTCGCGGATCATGCGCAGTTTCGCGGACGCTTCCTGTACGACGTTCTGACGCGCGTTGGCGGCGCGGAACATGAGCATGGTCCGGCCATCCACGGGCCGCACCACCGCGTAGCGCGCGAACAGGAAGCGCGCCCGGGGCCTGGAGAAACGGGCAAACATCAGCCCCGTGACCAGCGCCAACAGCATGAGCCCGACGAATACTTCAATCATGGATACGATGTGTCCGTACAGCGAGGTCGGGTGCATCTCGCCGTAGCCCACGGTCGCCAGCGTCTCGACGCTGAAGAAAAATGCGCCGGCAAATCCCGGCGGACTGAGGTTCGCCACCGAGCCGGGTTGCAGGTAGTACAGGCAGCCGAACAGGAAATCGAATACCAGAAAGAAAACCGCAATCGCCACGAACAGGCGCGGCCAGGTCACCGTCATCAGGTAGTGGTACAGGTCCTGGAAGACGGCGGGCGCGATGCCGCGGGTGATGACCTTGCGTCCGCTCGAGGCCGTGCGTGAGGTGGTTTTACTCATGGTGCCGCTTCCGTCAACGCCTGGATCACATGCCGCTGAAGTTGTTCGCACTCGCCCCGCCGCAGCAGGTCGCAAGGGGAGAAGTTGCCGAGCTGCGGGTTAGGGGTCTTGAACCACAATGACGTCTTGGTGGTGTTGCCGTTGAAGGCCTGGGCGACGAGCTCACAGGTCGCGGCGATGTCCATCAGGCGCTCACGCAGAATCCGCGGCGCCTTGTCATCGAATCGAACCGAGGCCGGCGCCACCGCTGCCAGCTGGGACAAGTCGCCTTTGCTCAGTCCCAGGAATCGGGCCACCCGCCGCGGCTGAAATCGGCCCGCCTGCCAGAACTGCAGGTAGTCCCGGCTGGGGACGGTGTCGAAGAGCGAAGTGCGCGCTGGGGTGGCCACGGCGGCAATTCTGGGCTTATCGTTGACCAGATTCCAGCCATGATTGACCCATAGTGCAACCATGTTCTGACCAATTCCAGCGGGCCTAGGACTGGCTTCCAGGGCGTTCAATGGCAATCGCGGTGAGCACCAGTTTCTGGCCCCGGCGCAGGCAGACGACGTCGCAGGACTTGTCGATCCGCCGCGCATCCAGAATCTGCTGCAACCGATCGATGCTGGTGGCCGGCTCGTTGTCGTACGACACGATGAGGTCGCCGGATTCCAACCCCGCCGCCGCGGCCGGGCTGCCGCGCTCGAGACTTCGGACCCGCACGCCGGTCCCGCGATTCAGCCCATGGTGAAGCATCAGCCGGCGATTGATGGTGGTGTTGGTCCCCGTCAATCCCAGCCAGGCGCGCAGCACCCGGCCGTGCCGGATGAGCTGGGTCAGCACCCATTGCGCCGTATCACTGGCGGTCGCGAAGCACAGACCCTGGGCGCCGGCAATGATGGCGGTGTTCACGCCGATGACGGCACCCTGAGAATCCAGCAGCGGTCCTCCGGAGTTGCCGGGATTCAGGGCCGCGTCCGTCTGGATGACGTTCTCGATCAATCGGCCCGTGCTCGCACGCAGAGTTCGGCCGACGGCACTCACGACGCCGGCCGTGAGCGTGTGCTCGAAGCCGAGCGGATTGCCGATGGCGATCGCCAGCTGGCCAATCTGCAAGGCCCCGGAGTGACCGAAAGCGACGTGCGGGACGACGCCGACGCTGGCACGCAACACCGCAAGATCCGAATCCGGATCATCTCCCACCAGATCAGCCGAAAACCGTTCGCCCTCACTGGTTGAAACGCGTAGCTCCTTCGCCTGGTGGACCACGTGGCTGTTGGTGAGCAGGAGTCCATCGGGAGTGAAGAAGAAGCCCGAGCCCGTACCGCGTCGCTCTCCCTGCCGTGAGTTGCCGCGCGCTTCCAGGTGTACCACCGCCGGGGCCGCCCGCCGGGCGGCACCCGTCACCGCATTCGAATAGGCGTCGAGCAACACCGCATCGCCAGCGGCGTCGGAGGGCGAAGCTGAGATCATCGGGCGGAGCTATGGGCTGCCGGCATGGAAATCAAGGTCCGGCTTACTTCACGTTCAAAGCGGCGAGCTTCGGGAAGGCTCTGCACCCCAGCCGGTAATAGCGGGCATCGCGTTCAGTTCCCAGTGCGCAATAGCCGAGGGACTGCGCCGCCGCGAGCGTCGAGGCGCTGCCGGCGAAGGGATCGTAGACAATGCCAACTCCCAGCGGCAGCGAGGCGCGGACCAGCTGGCGCAGGAAGGCCTGCGGCTTGAGCGACGGATGGGGCGCGATGGCGCGCTCGGCCCGGCCCGTCGGTGCGCTCACGATCACGTCCTTGAAGGGCGCCGCGGCGCCGATTCGGCGCAGGCCGCCGGTCCCCCAACGCTTCAGGTTCTGGGCGACGGTGCCTTCCGGTGTTTTGCGAAATATCCCCCAGGGCTCCCAGCCCGAACGCGCCATGACCGATACGTCGGCGAATTCCCGCTCCGCACCCTTGGGCCGATCCCCGCCACGCAGCGTCTGCACCAGGCGCACCACCTCCCCGCGCTTTTCCAAACCGCCCTGCTGCAGGGCGTGGAAGGTCAGAGTGGAGAGCAACGGATTGGAAGCCAGGAACACGTGCCCACCGGGCACCAGCACGCGCTGCAGCGCGCCGCCCAGCTGCGCGAAGAATCGCGCGAGGTGCTCAAGCTCCGGCGCTGACAGTACGGTGAAGCGCGGCAGCGGCTGACGGCGCACACCATCAAGCGTTGGCGGGATGCGCCACACCCCGCCGCGGCCCGCGCGCAGCTTGCGGTGATCGCGCGCGGCGTACTCGATGAGGGAATACGGCGGGTCGGTCACCACGGCGTGGATCGAGCAGGGCGGCAGCGCCTGCAGCCAATCCAGCGCATCAGACTTGATGAGCGTGGCAGTTTGCGACAGGTGCGTCCGCAGCTGGTTCCCGTGGTCGCGCAGCAGCTGCCACTGCTGGCAGGGCAGCAAGGAAGGGCGTGAAGAGCTGTCACTCACGCGCGCAAGAATGCCGGATTTGGCGTGACAATTCCCCATCAGCGTACCATCGGGGACTGCGAGCGAAGGAGAAGCACCGTGGCGGACGCGACCTCAGCACCCAATCTGCAAGCCGGCATCCGCATTCAGGATATCCCGGACGGCGCCATGCTGATGGGGCGGGTCGGGGATCAGGACGTCCTGGTTGCGCGCCGGGGTGAGGAAATTTTCGCGGTCGATGGGCTGTGTCCGCACTATCACGCCCCCTTAAGCGAGGGGCTGCTGGTGGGAGACACCGTCCGCTGTCCCTTGCATCATGCCTGTTTCAGTCTGCGCACCGGCGCCGCGCTGCGGGCGCCATCGCTCGACGACGTCGCCTGTTGGAAAGTGGAACGCGTCGCTGACACCATCATCATCCGCGACAGGCTCAAGCCGCTCGAGCCCGCGGCGACGATCAGCGCGCGGCGCTCCATCGTCATCATCGGTGGCGGGGCGGCCGGCGTGG
>DASZCK010000180.1:0-48440 GCA_035943195.1 Steroidobacteraceae bacterium | reverse complement strand
CTGCAGCACCGCGGTATCGATGAGATCGACTTCGGTGGCATCGATAGTTACCGGTTCAGGCGACGTGAGGAGCACCAGCAACTGCTGCTTCAGAGCCGCGCACTCCCGAAGGGTCGCCATCACGGGCAATCGAACGGTAAGTGACTGCGGGATTGGTGTATTCACAGGCCCAGATCCGATAACAGCGCATCGACGTCCTGCTGGTTCCCCAGGGCCGCCCCATGATTTACCCCCGGCACCACCGGACCATAGCCATTGACGGCAATGGGCGCCGCAATCGTCTGGTCTTCGGCGGCTTCACCGGCAATTCGCATTAGGCCGGCAAGAGTGGCCTCGACTTCGTCCACGAGCTTGATGACACCTCGCACGATCTGGCCGGTGAGGTCCTGGTACCCCTGCGCGAGATGCACATCGGACAGGTGAGACCGCAGCTTCGTGGCGGCGGCAACGACTGACGGAGCCGTGGGATCGGCGGCCGCGGATACCAAGGTGCTCACCAGCGGTGTGGCGCGCTCGATGAGGTCCATGGTCTGATGCGCCGCTTCATCGGTCAGCTTCATGACATGCAGCAGGCGCTGGCGGGCGTCAGGCACGTCCTTTTCAGCCAGTTCCGAGAAACGCGCATTGAGCTGAAAAGACTCCAGCGCCTGACGCACACGGGCCGTCAGGCGGCGCAGCTCCGCGAACAGGTCCTTGCGCCGGCCGTGGACCAGGTCATCCAATACCCGCTCGAACTCCGGGGCATCGCCGGCGGAAACCGCAGCCGTCAGGCGGTCGAGCAGCGGCCGCAGCCGCTCCAGGTTTCGCTGTGAATCCATCATGGCCGCTTCAGCCGGTTGCCGCGGCGCGGGCCTGCAGAATCTTATCCAGTTTCTGCTTGAGGATTTCGGCGGTGAAGGGCTTGACGACGTAGCCACTTACTCCGGCCTGAACGGCCTCGACAATCTGCTCGCGCTTAGCCTCGGCGGTCACCATCAACACCGGCAGGCTCTTGAGCTTGTCATCCGCGCGAATCGCTTTCAGAAGGTCCAGGCCCGGCATCAGGGGCATGTTCCAGTCGGTAATTACGAAGTCGAAACTACCCGCCTGCAGCATGGGCCACGCTGTCTTGCCGTCGTCTGCCTCCTGAATGTTCTGATAGCCGAGTTCCTGCAGCAGATTCTTCACGATGCGCCGCATCGTGGAGAAGTCGTCGACTACGAGATACCTGATTGCTGTGCTCACTTTGACTCCGTCGAATGTTAGGGGGAGGGGCGGGCGGCCCTGGCCGTGCGATGACCGTCAGGAGAATCGTCCTGGTGGGAGAGAAGTGAACGCTGTACGCGCTCCGTGACCTTGACCGCACACTGCCCGCGGGAATGACCGTATTCGCCACGCATGACCGGCAGGCCCTCGGCCATGAGGGTCACGGCTCCGGTGAAGTCAGTGGCGATGACGTCGCCCGCCTTTAGTTTCTTCAGATCTGACAGCGAAAGCGTGGTGGTCCCCAGTACCGCGCGTACTTCCAGTTCCGCGTCCTCCAACTCATGGCGCAGCGCCATCGACCAACGATCATCCTGCTCGACGCGGTCACTCTGAACACCGGAATCCAACACTTCACGAAGCGGCTCGATCATGGAATAGGGCATCGTAATGTGCAGATCCCCACCGCTCCCGTCGATGTCGATGTTGAACCGGGACACCACAACGATCTCGGTTGGGCTGACGATATTGGCGAAGTGTGGATTCATTTCCGATCCCACCTTCTCAATGACCAATGGCGCGATATGTGACCAGGCTTCCTGCAGATTGCGGAAAGTCTCCGCCAGGACATTTGCGATGATTTCATTTTCGATGGCGGTGAACTCGCGACCTTCGATTTTCGCGTGACGGCCCTTGCCGCCGAAGTAGATGTCGATCAGCGCGAATACCAGTGTCGGATCAAGGATGATGAGCCCGGTGCCCCGCAACGGGTTGAACTTCACCAAATTCAGGCTGGTCGGCAGATGAAGTGTTCGCACGTAGTCGGCGAACTTCACAATTTGAACAGAGCCGACCGAAATCACCGCCGTGCGCCGCAACTCGTTGTAGAGGCTGCCGCGCAGTAGCCTGCCGAATCGATCATTTATCATTTCCAGCGTGGGCATGCGGCCGCGGACAATGCGGCCATAGCGGGTGAAATCGTGGGCGCGTGCTTCGCCGGGCGCGGGCGGAGCCTCGGTGTCTACCGCACCGCTGTCAATGCCGCTCATGAGCGCATCGATCTCGTCCTGGCCGAGAATTTCCAGATCCGACATTGGCATCAACCCCGGATGGTTAGCGGCGCGTTACACATAGCCGTCCGCATTGGTAGTCAGGGAAATGGTGCCGGCCTCGGCGAGCTTCCTTGCGGTATTCAGGATTTCCCGCTGGGCGGCTTCCGCCTCGGAGATCTTTATCGGACCGCGGCTTTCCAGGTCGTCGCGCAGCATCTCGCCAGCCCGCTGGGACATGTTCTTGAAGAACTTGGCGCGCACCGCCTCGTCAGCAGCCTTGAGTGCGGGCACCAGCAGGTCTTGGGTAACCTCACGTAGCAAGCTTTGGAAGTCCCGGTCTTCGATCTCCGTGAGGTCGTCAAAGGTGAAGATCAGATCCTCGATCACCGTCGCGAGCGCGACATCCGACTTGCGCAGATGTCCGAGCAGGAGGTTTTCCTGACCGGGCTCCATGTTGTTGAGAATGTCTGCGGCGGCTTTCGGGCCACCGATGCTGGTCGTCCGGGTCGAGTCCTTGCCCGAAAACTGCCGTTCGATGAGTTCGTCCAACCGGTTGAGGGCGCTCGGCTGCACACCGTCCAGGGTGGCGATACGGGCCAACACCTCTGCGCGAATCGGCTCGCTCATTCGGCCCAGAATTCCCGCGGATTGCTCGGAATCCAGATACGCAAGGACAACCGCGATGGTTTGGGGGTGTTCGTTGCGAAGATGGTCAGCAACTTCGCGCGGCTCCATCCACTTGAGCATCTCAAGACCCTTGGTGGATCGGCCGAATAGTATCTTGTCAATTAGACCCGCCGCCTTGTCCTCTCCGAGGGCCCGGGTCAAGGTGTTGCGGATGTAATCGTCTGAGCCGATACCGACTGCGGCCTGATTCTGCACCTCATTGAAGAAGCTGGAGAGCGTGCCGGAGACCTGCGTAACGGTGACCTGACCCACTGCGGACATCGCGGCCCCAATACGCTGAATGTCCTTGGGTCCGAGGTGCTTCAGCACGTCGGCGGCAGCCTGCTCGCCCAGCGACAGCAGCAGGACTGCCGCATCGCGCACATTGGGCTGGGGAGGAGTGGCCTCAGTCATGGTCGGACATCCACGCGCGCAGCAGCATCGCGGCCTGTGCCGGATCCCGCAGGGCATCGCGACGCGCTCTGGCAATCTGGATGGTTAGTTCTGGTGATTCATTGGCGCCATGAAGGGCGCGCTGCATCGCAATGCCGACGGGCGCCGCAGCAGCCTCGGGCGTCTCGGCGGGCAGGCAGGTTGTGCGACGGTCAAGAGCAGGGCGCATGGCAGACATCTCCAGGCAGAGCCAGTGAGTGGTACCAGGCGGGGGATGGGCCCAGGGAAGGTGGCTGCCGCAGGGGAATGGCGGCGGCGTGCGAGTGCGAACACTCGGCATTGGCGCGGCTTCGACGCTCTTAGGGGGCGAGGCCTGCAATCAATGCAGCGGGATCGTAAGTCCCGGGGCCTGGACTCGTATGTGACACGGGCATAGAAATTCGTGCGCGCATTGAGAGGCAGTTCAAGAAACGCAGCGACCATTTTCTGAAAGTCATCAAGACCAACTGTTCTTCTTTTATGGAAAATAGCCGTTCAGTTGACATTGCGGAGAATCATGCGCGCCAGCTCGCTCAACGGTGCGATGCGCTCGGCAGCGTCTAGCCGGATGGCCTCCTTAGGCATGCCGAACACGACGCAACTTGCCTCATCCTGGGCTATGGTGCGGGCGCCCGCATCGCGCATTTCCTTCAGCCCGCGCGCACCATCATCGCCCATCCCGGTCATGATAATCCCCAAGGCGTTGGGACCCGCGCACTTGGCTGCCGATCGGAACAGGACATCCACGGATGGGCGATGACGGCTAACCGGCGGCCCATCCTTGATCTCCACGTGGTACTGGGCGCCGCTGCGCATCAGCAGCATGTGACGGCCTCCGGGTGCGATCAACGCGCATCCTGGAACGACCCGATCGTTATGCTTGGCCTCACGAACTTCAATGTTGCACATGCCGTCCAGCCGCGCGGCGAAGGCTGCCGTGAAATGGGAGGGCATGTGCTGCACGATGACTATGCCGGGCGACACGGCGGGGAGGTCGACCAGGACCTCCTGAAGTGCCTGGGTACCACCGGTGGAGGTGCCAATCACGACCACGCGCTCGGTGGTTTGGGTCATGGCCCGCTCCCGGGCGGGCGCCAGAATCACGTCGGCCGAGTTCTTGATGGGCGCTGCGGTGGGGCGTGCGGCGCGGGTGGCAAGTCGCTTGACGTTGGCGCGCGCGGCCACACGGATGGCCTCGGTCAACTCCTCGGCGGAATCACGCAGGAAGTGCTGCAGTCCCACCCGCGGCTTGGTGATAATGGTCACAGCCCCGGCTGCCAACGCTTCAAGTGTGGTCGGGGCACCGGCTTCGGTCAGCGTTGAGCAGATAATGACGGGGGTCGGGCGCTCGGCCATGATCTGTTTCAGGAAAGTGATGCCATCCATCCTCGGCATCTCAACGTCGAGCAGGATGACGTCCGGCCACTGCGCCTGCATTCTCTGCATGGCAAAGATCGGATCAGAGACTGCGGCGATCACTTCCACGCCGGGGTGCTCGCGCAACATGCCCACTACCACCTGCCGCGCGACGGCCGAGTCGTCGACGACCATGACCTTGATGCGATTCATCTGGGCGACTCCGGACCTAGCGTTTGCGGTAAGTGGCCGGTCGGACGGCGTCCACTGCGTCCGAGACATCATGAAGAGTTTCGGTATGGCTGATGAAGAGCCAGCCCCCCGGCTTGAGCATGGACAACACACGGCTCACCACCTGACGCTTGGTCTGTAGGTTGAAGTAGAGCAGAACGTTGCGTAGGAAGATGAAATCGAAGGTCCCGAGCTGGGGTAGGGCCGAATTCAGGTTGATCTGACGGAACTGCACCTGCTGTCGCAGCTTTCGGTCCACCAGAATGGTGCCGGCCTGCTGACCCGTGCCCTTGAGACAGTACTTGCGCAGGTAGTGCGGCGGAATTCCCCCGGTCCGAAGTGACTGGTAGTGGCCGGTCGCGGCGCGCTCCAATACTCGCATGCTGATGTCGGATGCCACGATTTCCCAGGGCCGTCCCTGGGCACCCAGACATTCCTCGAGCAGCATTGCGATGCTGTAGGGTTCCTCACCGGTCGACGCGGCGGCGCTCCAGACCCGAACCGGCTTGGCGTATTGCACGTCTTTGGCAAGCTCAGTCTTCAGGAATTCAAAGTGCTGTGGCTCACGGAAAAAGTACGTCTCATTGGTCGTGAGTAAATCAACGGCGGTCTGTAATTCTTCGGGCTGCTTGCCGCCGGTGATCAATCGGAAGTAGTCCCCGTAGCTATCGAGCTCGAAATGTTTGAGGCGCTTGGCAAGTCGCCCACTAACCAGCGCCTTTTTGGTATTGGCCAGCGTGATGCCAGCCGCATCGAATATGAAGGACTGGAACTGCGCAAACTCGCGGTCCGAAATGCTTGAAGCGCCGACTCCCGGCGCCGGATCAGGCTCGACCGCATGGCCAAGAGCGCTGCCCATCTAGGCCGCCTGCTCGGTCCCTGAGGCCGGCAGCTGGACCAATGCCGCCACTTCTTCTACCGCGAGCACGTGGTTCACATCCAAGAGGATGACGAACTTGCCATTGACCTTACCCATGCCGCGGATGAAATCGGTACGGATGCCGGCGCCGAAGGTGGGCGGTGGCTCGATCTCAGAGGCAGGAATGTCCAGCACTGAATCTACTGAGTCCACGATTATCCCGATGTCCTGACGCTCACCGAGCCCGGTAACTTCAATGATGACAATGCAGGTACGCTTGCTGACCGGGCTCGGCGTTTTTCCGAACCGGATCTGCAGATCCGTGACCGGTACCACCGCTCCGCGGAGGTTGATAACCCCGCGCACCGTGGCGGGCATCATCGGTACCTCGGTTAGGCTGGCGTACTCAATGATCTCCTTGATACACAGAATTCCGATCGCAAATAGCTCGCCACCGAGCATGAAGGTCAGATACTGATGGGTCTGAGTTGACTGAGTCATGGCTTTTCCCTTCAGCGGCTACTCGAACTTCGCGAACTGAGACTCGTCCGGTTCCGCCGCTTGCAGTGCCAGATTGCCCGCCACAGCCCGAGCTGGGGTCTTGGTTCCAGCCTTGGCGGCAGTACCTGATCGGCGCGCGGACGCGGGTGCCTTCTCGGACTTGGCGGCCGATCCGGTTTTGAAGAACGACATAGTCTGCTGCAGCTGCTCCGCCTGGCCGCTCATTTCCTCTGCCGTCGCCGCCAGTTCCTCCGAAGAAGCCGCATTCTGCTGCGTTGTCTGGCTCAGCTGCGTCACCGCGGCATTGATCTGACCGACGCCAATGGATTGCTCCTGTGAAGCTGCAGAAATTTCCTGCACCAGGTCCGATGTCTTCTTGATGCTCGGCACGATCTGGTCCAGCAGGCTACCCGCACGCTCGGCTGCCTCCACGCTGCTGGTCGCAACGGTACTGATCTCCTGCGCGGCAACCTGGCTACGCTCGGCCAGCTTGCGCACCTCGGCGGCCACCACGGCAAAGCCCTTACCATGCTCTCCGGCCCGTGCGGCTTCGATCGCGGCATTCAAGGCCAGAAGATTGGTCTGATACGCGATGTCGTCGATGATGCCGATCTTCTGAGCGATCTGCTTCATCGCACCGACGGTATCCTTGACGGCCGCGCCGCCCTCGGCGGCCTCGCCGGCGGCCTTCGACGCCATGCTGTCGGTGACCTTCGCGTTGTCCGTGTTTTGAGCGATGGAGGCCGTGATCTGCTCCATCGAGGCGCTTGTTTCCTCGACCCCCGACGCCTGCTCGCTAGCTGCTTGTGACAGTGACTGAGCCGTCGTGCTTACCTGTTCGGAGGCGCTCGCCAGGGCATTGGCAGCCCCAGAGACCGTGGTGATGATCATCGAAAGCTTCAATACCGTGTCGTTCGCGTACTCCTTCATCTGCCCGAAGGAGCCCTCGTAGTCCTTGTCGATGGTCTGGGTGAGGTCACCCTCGGAAAGCGCCCGCATCATGCGTGCGACATCATCGATGCTGGAGCCGGTCGTCGTCACCAGCTGATTCAGGCCGGCGCCCATCTCCTTTTGGAATCCCTCCAGGCCGTTCAGATCCACCCGCACGGTGAAGTCACCGCGGTTGGCGGCCGCGACCAGTTCCGCCTGGCCGGAGATCACCTGTTTCAGGCGGTTCACCATACTGCTCACGGCAAACAGCATGCTGCTGGAGTCACCGCTGCGGGTCTGTACGGTTACATCCAAATTGCCACTGGCAACTGAATGCACCAGCTCTGCGGCGTAGGCGGGCTCGCCACCCAGCTGCTTGAGGATGCTGCGGGTTACCAGAATCGCCGAGAGTATCGCCATTAGTGTGGCCATCACGCCGAGTGCGACCATGGACAAGCGGGCGTTCTGGTAGGTCGTGCGGTCCTTGGCGACTTCGTCGGCGCTCAGCTTCTGTTCGAAGTCGGCCAGCTTCTGTACGTTGGTGCGCAGGACCTTGCCGGCCAAGGAAGCATTCTCCATATAGAACTTGTAGGCATCCTTCGGCTTGCCGCCGACGGCCATGGTGGCGGTAGTTTCCAGGTTCTTCCGGACGGTAACCCACTGCGATCGGATCTGGGTGATCAGATCCCGCTCGGTCTGGGTGGTATCGGGAATTTTTGTGAACATCTGGTTGAGGGCGTCCGAGTCGCTTTCGAACTGCTGGTAGGCCTCATTCAGCGAATCTTGTTCCTGTTTCAGCTTCGCAGGATCAGTTAGCAGCACCAGGTTGCGGATGGAGATTGAGGTTTCGAACGCGGCGCCGCGCATACCCATGGCATGAGCCATCTCCACGTTGTTTTCCTCAGTAACCGCCCGCAGTCCCTCGTTGATGAGGGCCAGACGGCTGACGCCCAGTCCAACCACTGCCAGCAGCAGTAACAGAACGATGGTAAAGGCCACCGAAAGGCGGGTGGCTACTTTCATATTGCTGAACATTGCAGGACACTCCAGAAGGATAATTGGGTTTATGCCACGGCCGTCTGCGGGGTCTGCACATATGCAGCCGCGCAGTGGGCGATGGCTAGTTGAACAAGGGCGGGTACATCGAGAATCAGGGCGACTTCACCGGTCCCCAAAATGCTGGACCCGCTGACGCACTCGACTTGGCGGAACATCTTGCCCAGCGGTTTGATCACCGTCTGGAATTCACCGAGCAATCCGTCGACGACTAGACCGGCACGCTGCCCGGCGTGGTTGACGACGACAATGCTCTGGCGACGGGTGGTTGTTGCCGAGGTCACAAACATGTCGCGCAGATGGATATATGGGAGCACGCCACCGCGCAGGCTGGTGAACTGATGCCCATTGACCGTTGAGAATTCGATGCATTCTTCGACGCTTTCGAGCGGGAGCACGAAGATCGAATTGCCAACAGCCACCTGAAAGCCGTTGATGATCGCCAGAGTGAGGGGTAGTCGCACCGCAATGGTCGTCCCGACCCCCTCGCTGCTGCGGATGTTCACCGTACCGCGCAGCGCCGTGATGTTGCGTTTTACAACATCCATGCCAACCCCCCGTCCCGAGAGATTGGTCACAGCCTCCGCAGTGGAGAATCCGGGCTCGAAGATAAGGCCGAAGATTTCACTATCGGTCATTACGCGCCCGGATTCTATGAGTCCACGCTCCTGGGCCTTGGCTAGAATACGGTCACGCTTGAGGCCACCGCCATCATCGCTGACCTCGATGACGATGCTCCCCGAATCGTGGAACGCGTTGAGTTTTATGGTGCCGCCGAGCGGCTTGCCATGCGCGGCGCGCAATTCCGCCGATTCAATACCATGATCGATTGCGTTACGAACGAGGTGGGTGAGTGGATCGGCGATCTGCTCGACTACGGTTTTGTCCAGTTCGGCGTCCTCGCCGCTAACCACGAGCTGTATCTGTTTGCCAAGTTCGGCCGAGACATCGTGTACCACCCGCTGAAAGCGACTGAAGGTTCCGCCGATCTTCACCATCCGCAGCTGCAACGCACCCTCGCGCACCTGCTCGATAAGCGCACTGACCCTCGAAGTGGACTCCTGAAGCTCTGCGTTGCCCGAGCGCCGGGCCGTGAGATTGGCGCTGGCAGCCGCGGTGATCAGCTCGCCAATGTGGGTGATCAGGCTGTCCAGTTTCTGGGCGGCCACCCGCACCGTGCGATTCTCCACGGCAGAGGTGGCGGGCCTGGCTTGCGCATGACTGTCGGGCGTTCGGCCCGGGCCGGCGCTCATTGGTGCCGCGGTGGGCAGCTGTCCTGCGACGGACACCGGTGGTTGCAGAAGATGGTCAAGATCCGGAGCTGAAAGGCCGGTGCACATCGTGAGAATGTCACGTATGCGGTCGACCTCGACGCCCGCCTCCTGCAGGAGTTTGAGGTAGTCGCTGTGCGAAGCTCCTGGTGGCAGCAGCTTGAGCGTGCAGTCCTCCTTGACGAACTCGAAGGCAGATTCGATCTTCTCGCGCGCCGCCGCGGTGCGATAGCCCATTTCAAAGCCGAGGTAACAGCGTTCCGGATCCATCGAGCCGGCAGCGGGTAGCGCTGCAGTGATCAGGGTCACTCCCTTTAGCTCACCAAAGCTGCCGAGGTAGCGCAGGAAGGAAATCGGGTCCATCCCGGCCGTCAGTACGTCGGCACCAAAGCGGACACTGATGTGCCAATGATCGGCTTGCGTGCAATGCGGATTGTGCTGGATCGCGCCAACCAGCGGGGCCGGGGCCACGGGGTCAGCGGCGGCCGCGTGTTTCATCCCGGAGGAGTCACCGGCGAGCTCGCGAAGCGCCGCCGACAACTCTGCCCCGCCGCTATGGCTCGAGTCATACGCGGGGCTACCGACCCCGGCGCTGATGGATTCGAGCAGAAACTCAATATGATCCTTGCAGCGAAGCAGAATGCTCACCAGCAGTGGATCCATTGGAATATGACCCTGTCGCACCTGATCCAGGGTTGTTTCCGCGCCATGAACGAAGGCCACAATGCCGTCTAACCCGAAGAGTCCGGCGGACCCCTTTAGCGTGTGCACGGCCCGGAACAGCAGGTTGATCGTCTCCGCGTCGGTATGGCCCTGCGAGCAGGCCAGCAGACCCGATTCCAGGTCGCGGAGTATTTCCTCGCTTTCGGCGATAAACGTCGGCAGCACCTCATCCATGTTCATGGACGGCCCTCCGTGGCCCGGGCGTCCTTCAGCATCCCAAGGGCACCGAACAGGGTGAGGACGTCGCGGACGATGTTGCTCTCGGCCACGAGCCGGAGCTGCCGGCCGCTTGCCAGCGCTTCGCGATGCGCGAGGAGCAGCAGCTGCACGCCTGCCGTATCTAAATCAGACACACCCGACAGATCCATTTGAACATTTGCCGGGCTGTCGCACACGGCATCTATTAGGGGCTGTTTGACCTGGCTTGCCGTGTATACGGTCATTTCCCCGGTTACACGAATACCGTCGGCGTCGGAGTCAATTCTTGTAGTCATTGCAGTTATTTCCGCCCAGATGTCAAGCCATCACCAGCTTCGAGACCGCGTCGAGCATGACGCTGGGCTGGAAGGGCTTGGTAATCCAGGCCTTGGCGCCCGCCGCGCGTCCGGCCGCCTTCTTGTCTTCGCCCGCCTCGGTGGTCAACATGATCACGGGCGTGAAGCGATACTGGGGATGGCGCTTTACTTCCTTCAAGAATTCGATGCCATCCATGACCGGCATGTTCACGTCGCTGATGATGAGGTGAAAACGCTCGCCGTCGAGCTTGGCGAGCCCCTCCTGACCATTTCCGGCCTCCAGGACCTCATAGCCGGCACCACGCAGCGCAATGCCTGCCACGGTACGCATGGAGGAGGAGTCATCCACAATCAATATTCGCTTTCCCATGATTGGCGATTCTTTGACTAAAAAAACGTGACGGCTTTTGGCGCGACGGTGTCGACGGCCAGGCCCTGATGATTGCGGCGCTGTTCCTCGGTCGCGTACGAACCCATCATGTGGGCGAGCTGCTCGCGCTTGTCGGCCTGCGGCGGCGCCGTGTCACTTCCAGCCCACTCAGCAACGTCTCCGATGCTGGACACCACCTGGGACAAGATCTGGCTGACCCGGTCCTGGAACTGCAGCTGGACCAGGGACTCCTCGACCTCGGACTTGATGGCGCGACTTTGTTCCATCGAGCGCTGCGCGGTTTCGGCGAATTGCGAACTGCTCTGCATGAATCGATCGAGCACGGCGCCAATGTTCGCCTCGGAGTTCTTCACTTCGAGTTGGTCCCGCTGGGTGACGATCTCATTGGCTTCACCGATTTTGCCCAAGGCTTCACTGATCAGCGTGACTCTTTGCGTGATGCGCTTGCCGGTATCACGTGCCGCGTTCGAAAGGGCACGTACCTCGTGGGCGACCACTGCGAATCCCTTGCCGCGCTCGCCAGCGTGTGCCGCCTCGATGGCCGCATTCAAGGCGAGCACATTGGTCTGGAAGGCGATTGATTGCACCTCGCTCGCCATGGCTTGGACGTCCTCGGTATAGGCGGCAAGCCCACGAATCTCTTCGGCCAAGGCATCGCGGCTCTGTTGGATCGCGCGCAATGCATCCATCACCAGCTTCAGATCGCGCTCGCTGTCGCGCATTTGGGCGGAGACGTCCTGGCGACCGACACTTTCCTCGCGGCCGAGCGCTGCGTCCAGCCGCTGGGCAATGCCGGAAAAGCGCGCACTGAGCGACACGACGGCATCTTCAGTCTGCGTGCGCGAGGTTTCGATTTGCCTGGCCCAAATGGGCAAGGCCTCGAGCAGGGTGGCAATTCGGGCGTTCGGATCCGGCCCCGGCGGCATCGGACTCACCGATGCGGCATCAGGTGTCACCTTCTCGGATTCGGCGTTGACGCGTCCGGAACCGGTAGGGATCACCCGACCAGGCCGCTTCGGGTGCTTAATGTTCATGAACCTGTACTTCACTCAGGAACGTCGAGAGCGTCTCAGCCACCTGTGTGACCGTGACCTGACCGACGGCGGACATGGCGGCGCCAACGCGGTGGACATCCTTCGGACCAAGGTGCTTCAACACGTCTGCGGCGGCCTGTTCACCTAAGGACAGGAGCAGGACTGCCGCATCGTGCACATTGGGATGGCGCGCGGTGGCTTTAGCCACGATCGGACATCCGGAAAAGAGTAGGGCGCATGGCAAACATCTCCAGGCAGAGCCAGTGAGTGATACCAGGCGGGGGATGGGCCCAGAGGACGTGCCCACCGCGGGAGTGGCGGCAGGTGCGAGTGCGAGCACTCGGCATTGACTCGGCTTCGGCGCTCTTAGGGGGCGAAGCCTGCGATCAGTGCAGCGGGATCGTAAGGGCCCCGAGGCGCCTTCGTATGTGACATGGGCATGCAAATGCGCCGGCGCTGTGAGAGCCAGTTCAAGAATCGAAGTGCACGAACTCTCAGGAATTGCCGCAACGCCAGCCAGCAGACTTCAATTTGTTTATGACAAATGCCAAATCCGAGGAACTTCGAATATCCTTTACTCTCAATGTTAAGGATCGGCGCACGAGTCACTGAGACTACTGACCGATAACAAGGGACGCCATGGGAAGCCTTCACCGGATATTTATTTCAACCCTGACAGGCCTGATGCTGGGAATTGGTGCGACGCACGCCCAGCAGCCGGCATCGCCAGATGCGAGCCGCCAACCCAATCCGGGCTCCGAAGCGGCCGTACGCCGCCTGACGGAGCAGGCATTGCGATGGGAAATAGACTACGGCCTGTTGACGGATGACTTGGCTGCACGGGTGCATGCGCAAGAGTCGGGACTTCGCCAGATGTTTGCGCAGCTCGGCGCCTTGGAGGCCATCACATTTGTCGGCGTGGATGAACAGGGCAGAGACGTATTCGACACAAAGCACGCGAACGGCATGCTCCGGTGGACGATCCAGCTAACGCCAGAGGGCAAGACGGCGACTGCCCTGGTCTTTCGCCGAGCCGATGCAGGTGGGGCGCGTGTTGCAGTCAATACGCGAGTCATCTTGCCGGCCGCCGACGGCATATTTCAGGCGTTCAAGACTCACCCTCTGGTAGGGCTAGGAGATGTTCACGGCCTTGCGCTGGGTATGGACTTCTACGCCGCCATGGTCCGTGACCCGCGCTTCGCACGCGAGGTGGGAAATGTAGTGGTGGAGTTCGGCGCCGGCGGACGCCAGGATGTGATCGACCGTTATGTGGCAGGTGAAGCGGTTCCCTACGCGCAGTTACGGATGATTTGGACCGACACGGTCGGATGGATTCCCAACGCGGGATGGCTTGGCTTTGCACAGTTCCTTGCCACGGTGCGCGAAGTAAACAAGGCGTTGCCGTCGGGCAAGCGTATTCGTGTCTGGGCGGGCGAGCCATCCATGGACTGGTCGAAAGGTACTTCGGCGGACTTTCTGCGCGCGCTGGGGTTGCGTGACAGCCATGCGGCACAAGTCATCGAAAAGAACATCCTTTCCGTGGGCAAGAAAGCGCTGGTCGTATATGGTGGTTTTCACTTCGCGGGCGGTCGGATGTTGCGCGGAACAATTGAGGCGCTGCATCCTCAGGCCTTTTTCGTCGTCTTGCCCTATTCAGACAGCTTGAGGGCGGCTGCGTGTGCACCCTTGCTGGACCAGGTGGCCAAACTCTTGCCCTCAACGATCATGGCAGCCTCTGTCGGTGATGGCCCCCCGGACGAGGTGGTGAGGCAGTGTGCCAATATGGATGGGCGAGGCACAGCAAAGTCCTTCGTCCTCCGCGCAGATGACAGTGCGCCTAAGCCGCGCATTGCTCGGGCGGTGGACTCGTTCGATTCGAACGTGGGAGAGGGGAATCCGCTGGCCGTGGACGGCGATGCGGTGATCTTTTACGCACCGTTGGATGCGTTGGTCACCGGCCCCATGATCCCGGACTATTTTCTGGATACGGATTACCGCATAGAAATGAACCGACGGGCCTTGTTGGGTGGGCCAGCCTTGAGGCGGTTTCCCCCCGGCGTATCGTTACGCAGAGCAGACTACGACATCAACCTTGACGCGCCGGGCTTCAGGGAGCTGATTGACGGCATGTTCGCAAAATACGACCGGAACAGGGATGGCACAGTCACCGCTGAGGAGTATGTGGACCCCATTCCGCAATGAGGTACTAGCTTTGTCCCGCGGCATAATCACTTGGCCCAATAGCAACTCGTGATTGGCTGACTCTGCGGCTTTCTCGCTCCGCGCGCAATCCGCGCGGGGCGGCAGACGGTCGCGCGATCTCTCACGGAAGGTATATTAAGTATAATCAATAGATTAGACTATATAGTTCGTCCGAAATATAGAGGTATCCGCGCCCGCCAGATTGCACGAATCGTGATATTAATAACATTTGATATTATCTCAGGTGTTAAGATGCGCGCCTGGCCGGGTTGGTCTTAGCTGAGAGTGCGTGCATGAATTCATTGCGAAGCTTCGGATTTATTCTTCGCGACGTGAGTCGTCTGTATGTACGTCGCTTCGAGCAGCGGGCCGCCGCCCTTGACCTGACCCTCCCGCAGTGCAGAGCCTTGGTCTATTTGGCGCTGCACGAAGGGCTTAGCCAGGCGCGGCTGGCCGAACTCACAGACGTGGAGCCCATGACGCTGGTGCGCATTCTGGACCGCATGCAGTCCGACGGCTGGCTGGAGCGTCGTATTGATGTCGCCGACCGTCGTGCCCGGAACATTCACCTCAAAGCCAAGGCCAAACACCTGGTGGATGAAATCTGGAAACTCGCCGACCTCACACGCGAAGAAGCGTTCCGCGCCATTCCCAGAAAACAGGTGGGCGTGCTGATCAAGTCTCTCGATCAGATCCGCAACAATCTGGCAATGCTTGAGCCATTGGCGACCTCCGCGTCGCCGTCGCCGTCCAGCTCACGCGCTGGTCGCGGTACGGGCACCAGGCCGCGACGCGAGCGGTCGAGAGCGCAATCATGAACGCGGCAAATCCCACGAGTGCTAACGAGCGCGCTGCGCCGGTGCAGAACCCGTCACCGCCCAAGACGCGGTTGCAGCGTCTGCGCCGCCCTCTGATGTGGTTTGGCGCTGCCGTCGTCATTGCAGGGGGGCTGTACTACTATCTCATGAGCGGCCGCTACGAAAACACCGACGACGCCTATACCCAGGCAGCCACCGTTTCGATTAGCGCCAATGTCGCGGGTCGCGTCCGCGAAGTCGATGTACACGAAAACCAGTTGGTGCGGCGCGGTGAAATACTGTTCAAGCTCGACGATGCGTCGTTTCGTATCGCGGTCGCTGACGCCGCGGCCCATCTGGCAGCAACGCGTTTGCAGATCGCGTCCCTGAAGTCTGCCTATCAGCAGCGTCAGGTCGAACTGCGTACTGCGCGCGATACCCAGACCTACGCGCAGCAGCAGTTTGATCGTCAGGCGCGACTCCTGGCATCCGGCATTGCCTCACGGGCGCAATACGATCAGGCCGCACACGCTCTGGATGAGGCCCGGCAGCAGGTCGCCAATGTGCAGCAGCAGATCGGCGTCGCGCTGGCCAATCTGGATGGCGATCCGGCCATTGCGCCCGAGCGACACCCCCTGGTGGCACAGGCGCAGGCCGCTCTGGATCGTGCGCAGCTGTACCTTTCCTACACGGTGATCGCAGCCCCGGCGGACGGTGTCGCGACCAAGGTGGAACAGCTGCAGGTCGGGGACTACATTGCAGCCTCCGCGCCGGTGTTTGCGCTCGTGTCCATCCAGGATGTGTGGGTTGAAGCCAACTTCAAGGAGGTGCAGCTCGCCCGAATGCGACCGGGACAGCGGGCCTCCATTGTCATCGATCGCTATCCTGGCAGGAAATTTGCCGCCGTCGTGACGAGCCTGAGCCCCGGCACAGGTTCCCAGTTCTCGCTGCTGCCGCCGGAGAATGCGACCGGCAACTGGGTCAAGGTGGTGCAACGCGTGCCCGTGCGCCTGCAACTGACCGATTTAGGGAACAGCTTTCGCCTGCAGGCGGGTTTGAGCGCCGATGTTACGGTCGACACTCGCGCGGGCGATCGGGAGTCGCTGGCGGCGACCGCGAACCACGCCGGGGTGGCCAAGCCGTGAGTGATTCGTCTGCGTTTGCTGCGGGAATCGATGCGCGCCGACGTATCCTGATCACCGCCTCAATCATGCTGGCGTCGATCATGCAATCCATTGACAACACGATTGCCAACGTCGCCCTGCCGCGTATTCAAGGATCGCTCTCGGCCACTCAGGACCAGATGGCCTGGGTGCTGACTTCCTACATCATTGCCGCCGCCATCATGACGCCGCTGAGCGGCTGGCTCGCTGGCCAGATCGGGCGCAAGCGCATCCTGCTCTATTCGATCGTCGGTTTCACGGTCGCGTCCATGCTTTGCGGCCTTGCCCAGTCCCTGCCGCAGATCGTGGCGGCACGGCTGGCGCAGGGACTGTGCGGAGCGGCCCTGGTGCCCATGTCACAGGCAGTGCTGCTGGATATCAACCCACCCGCTCACCATGCGCGGGCCATGGCAATCTGGGTGATGGCCGTTACGCTCGGCCCTATTGTTGGCCCGGCACTGGGTGGCTGGCTTACGGAGAACTACAACTGGCGGTGGGTGTTCTATATCAACGTGCCGTTTGGAATCCTGGCATTCCTCGGTATCGCCGGGGCCATGTCCGAAACCGAAATTCGCCGCTCGCGTTTTGATTTCTTCGGTTTCACGGCCTTGAGCATCGGAATCGGTGCGTTGCAGCTGATGCTCGATCGCGGGCAGCTGCGGGACTGGTTCAGCTCCCGGGAAATATGGATCGAAGCCACCATTGCCGGCGCGGCGCTGTATTTCTTCGTCGTGCATATGCTGACCACGGTGAAACCACCGTTCGTGAGTTCCTCTCTTTTCAAGGACCGGAATTTCCTGACCGGCAACGTGTTTATCTTCATCGTCGGCGCGGTATTGTTTGCGACCCTGGCGTTGCTGCCACCACTGTTGCAGGACCTACTCAATTATCCGGTCCTGACCACCGGCCTGGTGACCGCTCCGCGCGGCCTCGGTACCTTCTGCTCCATGTTCATTGTCGGGCGTCTCATGGGCAAAATCGATACCCGTGCCATCATCGCGGCTGGATTTGCACTGACTGCGTTCTCATCCTGGCAAATGGCGGGATTTGATCTGCAGATGGACTCCGCGATTGTCATCTGGTCCGGACTTGCACAAGGCCTCGGCACGGGTTTTGTCTATGTACCGCTCGCCGCCGTGACGTTCGCGACGCTGTCGCCGGTTCTGCGCAATGAAGGCACCGCGATCTTCAGCCTTACCCGAAACCTCGGCAGCAGCATTGGAATCTCGATCGTCGAGACTCTGCTGACGCGCAACACCCAGATCACCCATGCAACGCTGGCGGAGCATGTCAACCGCTTCAGTCCCATCCTGCGGGACCGATTGCCGGATGGGACTGCAACGGCGCAGACCCTGGCGACACTGAATACGACGGTCACCCGACAGGCAGCGATGATCGCCTACAACAACGACTTCAAATTGATGATGGTGTTGAGTCTGGCCTCGATTCCCCTGGTGCTCCTGCTGCGCAAAGGCAGGGCGGCGAGCACCGAACCGGTAGCCATCGAGTAGTGATGAACAGCCACGCGCGCATTCTCGTATTGGCGGCCGCGGCCCTGCTCGGCGGCTGCACAGTGGGCCCCGACTTCGTGCGGCCAGTGCCCCCACCGGCAACGCGCTATCTCCCGGACGGGGCGCCGGCCGGCGCGCAGCCCGGCGCCGATAAAGTAGCGCCGCAACATGTCGAGCTCGGTCAGTCCATAGCAGGCGATTGGTGGCAGCTGTTCGGCTCGGAGCCCATCAACGGCATAGTAACCGAGGCCGTTGCACACAATAAGACTCTGGCGGCGGCGGCGGCGACCCTGGCTCAGGCCCAGGAACTGACGCAGGCGAGGGCGGGGACGCGCTATCCGCAGGTAGGGCTCACGGCCGGTGCGGGGCGCCAAAAATACGGCGACGAATTTCTGGGCGGCTTCTTCAACCTGCCGCCGTTTACCTACTATGCCGTCGGGCCCACGGTCAGCTACACGCTGGACTACACCGGGGGCATCGCGCGCACGGTGGAGCAGCAAAAGGCCTTGGCGGAGGTACAAAAGCACCAGCTCGAGGCGGCCTATCTGACCGTGAGCGGGCAGGCCGTCCTGCAGGCACTGAGCATCGCGTCCACCCGTGCGCAGATCGCAACGGTCGAGACCATCCTGACCCAGGATCGGGACAACCTGAAATTGGTGCAGACCGCCTTTGCGGCGGGCTCGGTCGCGCGCATCGACGTCGTGAGTGCGCAGAGTCAGATTGCGAACGATATGGCGCTATTGCCACCCCTACGACAGGACCTCGCGAAGTCCCATCACGCGCTGTCCGTGGTCCTGGGTCAGCCACCGGCGAATGATTTGCCCGCAGACCTCACGCTCGAACAAATTAACCTACCTCGCGATCTGCCCGTGAACCTGCCGTCCGAGCTGGCTCATCATCGACCGGATATCCTCGCAGCCGAAGCGCAATTGCACGTGGCCACTAGTGCCGTCGGTATAGCCGAGTCGAACCTCTATCCGAAAATCCAGCTGACTGCCACGCTCGGCCAGCAGGCCGTCAAGGCTGCGCAGTTATTTGATTCCGCCGATACCGCGTGGAGCCTCATCTCGGGTCTCACGGTTCCGCTCTTCGATGGCGGCACACTGCGGGCCGAGAAACGGGCGGCAGTGGATGCCATGCACGCAGCGGCGGCAACTTACCAGCAGACGGTGCTCGAGGCGTTCGGTCAGGTGGCCGACATGCTGGAGGCCTTGACACATGACGCCGAGCAGCTCGATGCGCAGGATCAGGCACAACAGTCTGCGCAGACCAACCTCGATCTTGCGAGGGCAAGCTACCGCGAAGGCAACAGCGGGGTGCTTCAGGTGCTGGACGCCCAACGCTCATACCAGCAGGCGCGCCTCGGATATGTCAGAGCCGAGGCGCAACGATATCTGGATACGGTGCAATTGTTTCTGGCGCTGGGCGGGACGAGCCCAAACAGCGCGCTTTTGACTCAGAATCCACGTCGCTGAGTTCTCGATAGCACTCGCCCCCTGCCTTATCGAGTAGCGCTGACGCTGCGAAGCGGTTTACTCCTACACTCTTCTGACAAACAAACGGCAAGCTGCTCGTGCGTGTTCTTCCATTTTGAATAAGGAATCCATTTATGCGTCGTGGAATTCTGCTCTGGCTTTTAGGGGTTCCGATTCCAATCATCCTTCTGCTCGCCATGTGCTCACACGTGTAACGATTAATCGGAGGCAAGAAGCCATGATCGATTCGACGGTCTCACACGTGGATGCCGCGGCGGCGCCGGTGTCTCAATCCGCGGCCTCTTGGCCCGCCATCATTGCCGGAGCGTTCGCCGCGACGGCGGCTACCTTGGTGTTGCTCGCCTTGGGTTCCGGGCTCGGCTTTGCAGCAAGCTCGCCTTGGCCAAGGGCGGGCATTTCGGGAATGACGCTCGCTGTCACCGCTGCAATCTGGCTGCTGGTCACCCAATGGCTCTCGGCCGCACTCGGTGGCTATCTGGCCGGGCGCTTGCGCATACGGTGGATCGGAACTCACACGCATGAGGTGTTTTTCAGAGATACGGCCCACGGCTTCGTCACCTGGGCGGTGGCAAGCGTATTCGTGGCAGCAACGGCCGCCTCCGGTATTCTGTCTACCTTAGGTGCGGCTGGTCATGCAGCCACCGCGGTGGTCGCTCAGGGCGCCAAAGGCGCCGCCGCCGGCGCGACCTCGACAGACACGGCGTATTCGATCGATCGGCTGTTCAGGAGTGGGAGCGGGGGCTCGAACGCCACCTCGCCAAGTGCCTCCTCGTCACCGGATCCTAAACCCGAAGTCGCACATATCGTTGCCAATTCGCTCGTCACGGGCAGTTTCAGTGACGCCGACCGGACTTATCTTGCGGAGCTAGCGGCTGCTCGCACTGGTGTTTCCCAGGATGAGGCGCAGCGGCGTGTCAACGAATTGGCCACCAGTGTCATGGACGCGGAAACAAAGGCCAAGGCTGCTGCCGATGCTGCCAAAAAAGCTGCCGCGCAGGCCTCAATCTATCTTGCCTTGTCGATGGTAGTCGGGGCGTTTATTGCCAGCATCTCCGCGGTGTTGGGTGGCCGATTACGCGACGAACATCCGTGAGTGCGCTCTTGGCCAGCTCAGCCTGTGCTTGCGCATCGGTTCGGCCAACTCGATCGAGAACCCATTTCACGCCCGCCACGACGGCATCCGGTCTGTGAATCTGGATGTAGTGATCCGAATCGGCGATCAGTTCGTGATGACTGACGGTTGACCAGGACGTTTGCTCGTTGTGCAGCTGCAGCTTGATTCCCTGTTGTCTGCGCCCCTGCGCGGCCGTCCCTCCCCAGGCTGCGAGTGCTTCAGCTGTGTAAGCCAAGGTGCTGGTCAGCACGTAAAGCGGGCGCGATCCGAGATTCTTGGCGCGGCCGGCTTCTGCAAGCGTGGCGCCTAGGGCCTCTTCCTCCTGAGATGTGGCAAGGCTCGATGTCGACTGATAGGCAAATATTTCCTTTTCAGAGTGGGGGGCAGAGACGGGTGGCGAGAATCCCAGCAGGCGACTGATGCCTATTCTGCCGACCCACTTGCGCTTGAAGTACGACGGCCCCGCGGCATCGTTGGGAGTGGGCATGTTCGCCGCGAAACGCTGTATCTGGTCCGGATGCGAGCCATCGACAAACACCAGCCCGCTCACTTCCGTGGGATGTCGCAGCGTATGGATCATGATGTCGGGAACACCAAGGGAATGACCGACCAGGACGTACGGCGGTCTTTCACCGGCTTTCACCAAAGTCGCATGGAGGTCAGCAGCGATTGCGTTGCCATCGCGAGGAGAGGGGCCAGGGTCACTCCACATCACGCCGGCGCGGCTGTAACTGCAGGTGCGAGTCATTTTCGCGACGCTGTCCTGCACCGTGGCCCAGCTAAGCGACCCGTAGGTATCCAGCCCACTTTCGAATACCACAATAGGGGAACCCTTCCCGCGACAGTCCAGTTGAATGCGGCGTGCGCCAATGTCAATCATCCTGCCTTCCGGCGGGAACTCGCGCGCGACACGGGCGCGGGAAACCGCCTCGTAAGTGGCGCCAGAAGCGAGGAGCAACAAGACTGCGATCACCACAACCGTGGCTCCCCAGCAGACGAATCGCATCCAGGGCGACCGGATCGGTTGCGGACGTGGCATGAACTTCCTGGTCTAGTGGGCGAAGGAGAGGGCGCTGTCTCAGCCTTGTTGCCAGGCGATTCTGGCTTGCGTCTGCAACGGCGATAAGGTTCGCGCGGACTGGTTGCCCGGCGAGATGGCAATCGTTTGATCGGCCTTCAGGACTGTCGCGGGTATCGGCTCTGCATGACCTTTGCTCTGCTCCTGCACGGGAGGCGCAGTCACGCTCACTTCGCCCTTCAGAACGGTAAGTTCGATCACGCCGCCGCTCACACGTATGTTGAACGTGCCGCCCATCGAGGCGAAATGCCGATCGCCGGCATCAACCAGAAAGGCTCGAAACGTCTCGTGCGCCACCGTGAACGTGGCTTCACCGCGCAACACCGCGGCAGCGCGCATGGTTTCGGTGTACCAGACCGCCGTATGCGTCCCGCGGTTCAGCACCATGTGCGTCCCGTCCGGCAGCCCGATACGTCGTAATTCATGTCCGCCACTGGTATATGCCGTGCCAAACCCCTCGATAAATGAGCCCTGAGGGAGAACCAGGTGTACGTACGGTATCGAGACGATGCCAAACGAGATCAGCGCGGCCACGGCATTGATGGCGCGATTGCGGACAGGGCGCGACTCGATCCACGCCGGGTTGATCTCGCAGACCTCATTGAGGAAGGCGAGATCCTCGAAGTTGTCCCTTTGGGCTGCCACGCGCGCGATGCATTCCCGGTGCGAGCGGCGCTTCAGCCATGTCCGAAACCGAGTGGTCTCGTCGTCTTTGAGACCCCGGCGCAGCCGTTCCAGCCAGGTGAAAGCGTCCTCGCGAACTCGGTGGCGTTTCTTGAAAAGTGGCAGCTTGAGCTCGAAGCCTGGTCTGGCGGCGGGAAGTTCGTCGATGAAGCTCCGCGACTCTACTTTGGTCCGGATCCCCGTAATGCGTTCCCCGCGCATTTGCAGAGCCGCCCACCAGCATCCGAGCGCGAAATAGACCCTTCGCACAAGCCCATCCAGCGCGAATAGATCCGCCAGCCATTCCTCCTCAAGCCGGTAACACATGGGTTCCGGTACCAGGCTGGTTGCCCGAAGAACAATCCAAGCCAACATACCCGGCGGCCCGTTCCGGCTCACGCGGGCAAACCTCGTCGAAAATTGAGGCTCGCAAGGGCGTTGGACGCGCCACGAAGGCCGGTCGGGGTTAGTCGGTAGAGTCGGCGTCTGGGTCGCCCGGCTGTAGCTGGATCAATGTTCTCCCATCGACTCACGAACCATCCGGCCGATTCAAGGCGAAACAGAATCGGGTACAGCGTGCCGGAAGCGATGCCACTGCGTTTGATGAAGTCGGCACCAGCCAGTTCATCGGTAGGATTGTCGAGGCAAACCCCCAAGACTCGCAGTGTCTGCAGAGACATTCGGACTTCGGTGTCGCGTCTATCCATGCTCGAAAGTCTACATAGGTACGCCGACCGCCGCAAGGGCATTGCTGAATTTCCCTCCGACGGTCAGCTTCCTACCGGCTCACATGCCACGCCGGGGCCACGTTGGGTCAAGATGTGTGTGCTGCTCGGGTAGGATGGAAGCCATTCGCCACTGAGCGTCGCCTTGGGGGAGCCATGCACGAGGATGAGAGAAAAGCGCGAATCGACGCCGTCAAGCAGCGCATCAAGGTTCATAAGGAGGCGTGGGTCGCTTGGAGCGAGACAGCCGCAGCGTCGGCCGTTCACGACTTGTTGGTTGGCACAGTGATTCGTCCCGATCAAGCCGATTTCGCACGCAAGATTCTCGCCCAGGATCTTCATGATGCGGCTCAGCACTCGATGAACCGTGTGCTTCGAGAATTACGCCAGCTGCAGGTGGAGGATCAAAGCTAAGAACTTCAAGGTTCCCGGCGTCTACTTATCCCACGGTAACGTCGAGAAGTCGGCTCCACAGACGTGCCCGTAAAATGCCAGGAGTCGATTTAAAAGCGACCGAGGATTGTCCAGGAGTTTCGAGAGGCCCGCGAGATGTATTCCCGATACTGCGTAACATGTGAGCCCACCATTGGCGGTCCTTGAGACGAAAACGGCTGTTCGCATGTCTCCGGGCTCCAACAGCGTAATGAAGAATCGCTTGACGACGCTTATGTTCGAGATATCGAGGATGATTTGGTTTTTGTTCCGCCTGAGTACGCGTAACCGATAGAAAGCGGCACTCGGCAGTCTATTGTCCTTCTCGGAGAAAACCAGATCTCGTCCGACGTTCAACTCGCTCAGTAGGAAGTCCGGCCGCTTGCGGTCGAAATGCGCTGAATCAACGGCGAACGAGTCTAGGATCAATGGCTCAAGTTGCGAGTCCGTGACGGACCAATAGGTGGTTCCTGTGAAGCCTGAGATATTGGCCAATCTCAGCAATACGTCATTGATCTCAGAGCCGTGGAAGGTACCGGCAACTTCGGCAACGGACGTGATCCGCCGCACATCCCAGTCAAGACAATCAGGAGGGCTCCATCCGTTCGGCAGTTCCGTTAGCGTCCGCGTCACCGGGGCCGGCGCAGAACCGCGTCCGTTGGCAGCCGCCCATTGGGGTATTTGACAGGATTCTGTCTGGCCAGTTGGTGGCTCGGTTGCCCGTGCGGCAGAGACGTGAAAGTACGCAACGAATGCAATAAGCATCGCAATCGATCGAAATCGTGGCCGGAGTAAAAACATGTGGTTCGTGGTCGGCTCGCCGCCAGCGTGGCGATGCTTCCATTGCCATGACCGCGATACGCGAAGCCCGTCACTTTCACGACGAAGCGGCCACACACGAATGCGTTGCGGTGCATGTACCGAACTACGAATTGAATCAGGCGCGATCGTTGCGGTTCCAGACACTACGAATTACCACAAAGGTCATTACGAGAAACCCGATCCCGATGCCCAGTGAGATTGTGGCAATGGCGGACAGCAACCACTGCCCGGGAACCTTGGAAAATAAACTGCCGATCGAACTTACGAGAGTGACACCGCCGCAGAGACTCATCAAGAATCCCACAAGACCCACCAGGAGCATCACGGCTGTAACGACTACGCGCATCAGTTCATCGACCACTCAGATTGAGGGGCGCTCTGCTTGGACGGACGAACTTCAGCACGAAGTTCTCGCAACCGCTGTGCATTGGCGTCACGATATAGAAGATTGAACGCTTCGAACGGTATCAGGCGTCCGTCCGGCTGAACGATGTGGACACAGGATTTCTTCATCGCACGGACATCGAAATTCCACGCATCAATGAACTGCATGATCAACACCCGGAACACTCGATCATAGGAAAGTTCGGGGGCGGTGACCTGGGGCAGGCAACACAACAGGTTGCCCAAGGCGTGCGCCTGTCCCTCGGGACTGTGGTTGGTGGCGAAGAGCTCGAACAGGCGGGATTTCAACTGTGGATCTTTTTCGAACACAATTGTATTGCGGGGACCGGCGAGCAGGACCTCCGGCGGCACCAGGTGCGTCAGCCCGACCAGCCCATCGGAGGTCTTCAAGGCATAGGCCATCGCCAGGGCGTCCGGATTGCATGGCACCGGGATGATGTCCGCGGGAGAAAATAGTGATGTCTGGTCGAGGATACGCTGGCGGACCTCTGTCAACGTCAGTCGCTCCGCAGCCGGATCGGAGTGCTCAGTTCGGCCGGCGTACTGAACGGGTTGAACGGTGACGCCTCGGACAGCCCGCTGGCGGCTGGCAAACGTGATGGTGGCGCCGAGTTCGTGATCGTTCACTCCGCGTGCTACGGTAACCACCAGCGTGGTCGAGAGATTCAGCCGGTTAAGCTGTTCAAGGGCGCGTAAGCGGGTGCTGCGCAGGTCAACGCCGCGTAGGCGTTCCAGCACACCGCTGGAAAGTGAATCCCATTGCAGATAGACCTCGAAGCCCGGCCCGTACGCGGCGAGGCGGTCTGCAAAATCCGGTTCATTGGCGATACGGATCCCATTGGTGTTGAGCATCAGGTGGCGGATGGGTCGGCGTCGTGCCGCATCGAGAATCGCAAACAGGTCGGGGTGCAGCGTCGGTTCGCCACCGGAGATTTGCACGACGTCAGGCTCACCCTCATTGGCGACGATTGCATCGAGCATGCGTTCGATGGTGGGCAGATCGCGATAGCCAGGCCGGTGCGGGCCGCTGTCCGCATAACAGACGGGGCACTTAAGATTACAATGGTCAGTGATCTCAAGAACCGTCAGGCAGGCATGCTGCATGTGGTCCGGACAGATGCCGCAATCGTAGGGACACCCCCAATGCATCGTCGTGTTGAACTGCAGCGGCATTTCAGGAGGCTTGATGTATACCTCCCGTCCGGCGCGCCAGTAGGCGGCATCGGTCGCAATCAGAACTTTGCTCGACCCGTGTGTGGGACACCACTTATACATCCACACCAAATCATCCTGAATGACAAGCTTCGCCTCAATACGTCGCAGACATTCGACACACAATGAGATGGCAGTATCGTAGAACAGGTAAGGGCGAGACTTAGCCAAATGCCCGCTCCAAACGCCGAAGGCGTCCCAGGATGAACGGTAAATAGTACAGGAGCCCAGCGCAGCACGCCCACTGGATGGGCGTCAGGCCGAGCACGAGTTGCGGCACGAGCAGCCCCCTCGCTGCTGCACCATAAGGAGGTTTTAAGAAGTCCAGCAGCAGACGCAGCAGCAGATAGCCAGCTGCGAAGGCTCGAAAGCGATCCCCGGGCGCTGCACTGGGTAGCGGTCTGCGAATAGTCAGCGCGAGCATGCCGACACCCAGCATCTCGTACAACGCGGTAGGATGCCGGGGTACGCCGTCGCCGTAATTCCATCCCCAGGGCAGCGTTGTCGGATCGCCATAGGTGAGGTCCTGCAGGCCGGACAGCTGGCAACCGAGGCGCCCGATCAGGATGGCAATGATGAGGGGCCATACAAAACCATCGCCCGTGGATGCCTGCCAGCGCAGGTGCTTCTTGACGATCTCGATGCCAGCTATCGCCCCGAGAAGCCCGCCGACAATGGTCTTTCCGGACAGCCAGGAGGAGAGAGGCTGCCCGAGCAAGTCCGGCGCGTACTGCAGCATAAAGAGGAATCTGGAACCCAGCGCACCGCCGACGGCCGCGCCGGCCAGCAGCATCCATCGCGCCAGAGTTTCCGGTGGCTGGGTCGCTGGATTACTTGCGCGCCAGTAGATTAACCCTGCGACCATGAATGCCAGGATCTCGAGCGCCCAGTGAGCCGCGACACCCGTCTGACCCGGCAAAGATTGCAGCATTGGCGAGGATAATTGAGCTATGGATGCGCGGACAGAGGCAGGATCGCATCGACATGATATGCCTTGGAAATGGGGCCGATGCTCACATCACTGCGGATCGGCAGGGGCATTCCCGTACCGAACGTGACGATAAGGTAGGTGAAGTGAAGCATCGCCCAATCAGTTCGCATAATGTATATTATGTTAATTAATTGAAATAGGTCGGTTTTCCCCTCTATATATATGTGGCGGTAGCCTACCGCCCTCGGCTGTCTTGTCAGGCGCGCCCGCGTACTTTCGCGAACCACCAGCGCAGGCCCACGAAGAGAAAGCGCCAATCGTGGAAGAACTCCGGGGGCTTACCTTCGACTGCGTGTCCGACGAACTGTAGGACCCACCCGATCACGAACATGGTGGTCGGGACCACCCAAAAGCCGTGGACGAAGGGAATGAGGAGGAACAGCGGCAGTGCTGCCGCGATCAGCGGAATGCCCAGCGTATGACAGAACCGATTCAGCGGATGCCGATGGCTACCGCCGTACCGGACTATCCATTCTTCCCACGATCGGCCTGCGAACATGGCTCCAAAGTAAACCCAGCGGAATATCGACGCAAGAAGGGCGTCGTACCCTGCTCCGTCGTGGTCCCGTTGATTAATCAATTTGCAGGTGCAGACGGGCAGCTCAAGTCTGATTCGCAGCAGTTTGTAACTTAGGCTTTGATTCCGCAATTGCGCGGATGCATAACCATCTGGCGTCTTAAGGGATTCCTCGATCGTCTTTTGCCATAAACAGGTGAGCCGCCATGAACAAATGGATGTTTGCGATTGCCCTGTCGGTCGTCGGCGGCACCGCCTCTGCCGGCAACCTATGCTCGATCAACGCCTTTTCCAAGGCAGAGGCGGAGCAAGGAAAACTGGCTTTTGAGTCTCATTGCGGCCTCTGCCACCAATACAACATGACGGGAAGGCAGCCCGGCAATTTCCGGAATGAATCACCGGATATCAATCTGCTTTCCGCGTCCGATCTGAAATTTCTAGATGGTGCCGGGGGCAATGTGCCGCCGCTCATCGGCAAGAAATTCTTCAAGAAGCACGATCACGACACACTCACGGATTTCGCCGACACGGTGGCCGGCGCCGCGGGCAGCTTTCCGCCGGTGGGCATTCAACCCCCCAAATCCTTCTTCCTGATTTCCGCCTACATCATCTATCGGAACTGCGGCAAAATGTGATGCAGCGGCTCTGATCCAGCGGTCTGACTCCAGCCCCGTCACAGCTACCACCGGCGCACGCACAGCCGCTTACTCTGCGGTTGAGCAGTACGGTAGAGTGCTCCTGGGTCAAAGGAGAAGGCTGCCATGAAGACGTCACCAGATCTTTTTGTATCGCGTCGGACCGCATTGTGTGGCGCGCTGGCAGCGGGTGCCGGCGGTTTGCTGTCGAGGCCAGCTCTGGGAATTGCCGCCCCTACCCTACCCCTCATCACCAAGGCCATTCCCTCCTCGGGCGAGAAACTGCCGGCCATCGGCCTCGGTACCGACAAATTCGAGTTGAATGAGCGCGAAGCGATCCTCGCCGAGATTCAGCGCATGGAACAGCTCGGGGGCACGGTGATTGATACGGCGGCTGCCTACGGCGATGCCGAGTCACTCGTCGGCGAGGCCCTGTCGGGCAGCCGCGACCGCATGTTCGTCGCGACCAAACTCACCTTGAGCGGCCGTGGCTACCGAGGTCAGGAGCCGGGGGGTGAGGCGAGCCTTGAACGCTCGCTCATGCGCCTGCGAACGACGAAAGTCGATCTGCTGCAGGTGCATAATCTGGATGGAGTGGATGATCTGCTGCCGCAGATGCAGAAATGGAAGCAGGCCGGGAAGATCCGCTACGTTGGCATCACGACTTCACGCGTCGCCCAGCACGAGGAAATGATCGGGTATCTGCGCAAGTATCCCCTGGACTTCGTGCAGGTTGATTACTCCTTGGATAATCGGGACGCCGCCAAGATATTGCTGCCGCTCGCGCAGGAGCGGCGTGTGGCCGTTCTCGCCAATGTCCCCTTCGGGTTCGGCAGCGTGCTGCGACAGGCGCAGACGCGCAAACTGCCGACATGGGCGGCGGATATCGATGTCACCACTTGGGGTCAGTTTTTGCTCAAATACGTGATCTCCCACCCGGCCGTTACCTGTGCGATACCCGGATCGACCCAAGTTGCGCACCTGACTGACAACCAGGCAGCCGCGCGCGGCCGCCTGCCGGATGAGGCCATGCGGCGCCGAATGGAGCAGTACTGGGATTCGGGGGCGGCATGAGCATTTGGGTCACCCTACACACGGTGGAAGAGATCCAGGAGCGCTCGCGCAACACCCTGTCCGAACACCTGGGCATTCGCTACACCGAAATTGGCCCCGATTACCTGCGCGCGACCATGCCGGTCAACAGCCACAGCCATCAGCCGGCCGGGGTTCTGCACGGGGGCGCCTCGGTTGCTCTGGCGGAGTCGCTGGGCAGTGTCGGTGCCAATATGTGCATCGATCGCCGGACCCACATGTGCGTGGGACAGGAGATCAATGCCAATCACCTGCGGCCGGTCTCATCCGGGCTGGTGGTTGCTACGGCGCGCCCCTATCATTTGGGCAGCCGCAGCCAGGTATGGCACATCGAGATACGCGGGGAGCAGGACAAGCTGGTGTGCATCTCGCGCCTGACGACGGCCGTTGTTCCTCGAACCTGAGTCAAAGATCCAAGGAGTTCCGATGATGCGCACGCGACACTGGTCTTCGCTCATTCGGCATGCGGGCCTCGCACTTATCGCAAGTATTTGCCTGCTGTCGAGCGCCTTCGCTGCGACCGCTGGCGCAGCACCCGTGCGCATCGGCATCATCGGCACCGGCAAGATCGGCGCCGCACTGGCGGAACTTTGGGTGCGCTCGGGCCACGAGGTGATGATTTCATCGCGCCATCCACAGGAACTCGCGGCGCTGGCCACGCGCCTCGGACCCAAGGCCCACGTCGGTACACCGGCCGAGGCCGCGGCGTTCGGCGAGGTCATCATGCTAGCCGTGCCGTATGCTGCCACCCCGCAGGTCGGTCACGACCTGGCGAAACAGATGGCCGGCAAGGTGGTACTGGACGCCGGCAATCCCTATCCGGATCGCGACGGCCCAATGGCCGATGCAGCCCGTGCCAAGGGCGCCGGCCCCTCGTCGCGCGAGTTTCTCCCCGGCGTGCGCCTGGTTCGTGCGTTCAATGCCATCATTGCCGGGAACCTCCTCACGCAGTCACGGCGAGCGGGCGAACAGATTGCCATTCCGCTCGCCAGTGATGACCCGGCAGCGCTGAAGCAGGCCGCGACGTTGGTGCGTGACGCGGGTTTTGATCCCGTTGCTGTCGGGAACCTGTCAGAAGCGCACCGCTTCGATGTCGGTTCCCCGGTCTACGTGAAGTTGATGACGGCCAAACAATTGCGTGCCGCGTTAGGGCTTCCGAATTGAATTCGATTCAATATTAATACACTTCTATATCCAATTGATAAATATAGGAGAATGTCGGAAAATTCGGCCACGCTAGAGCAAACGTTCGACTCGTGCGTAGGACGCCTCTGAGGCGCTAAGATCAACGCACGGCAGGTCCGCGGGGCGATCGAAGCCCCACTATGAGCAACATGCACTCGAAGTCACCGGCGCCTGATAGCGGGGTGGATTCAGTCATCATTACCGATGAACTGAAGCGCCGGGCGTCGCGCGCACCGGACTTTGCTTCCGAGAACCGGGTCCTGCTGAAGCTCGCCAAGACGATGGCGCTGGACCCGCGCCGTGTTCTGCAGGAACTCGTCGACAGTGCACGCGAACTGTGCCGGGCAGGATCTGCCGGTATCAGCCTGTTGGACCCCGGCCAATCGGACGCTGATCCACAATTTCGTTGGGTCGCCACCTCAGGTGAACTCGCCCGCTACACCGGCCATACCATGCCGCGGCATTTCAGTCCTTGCGGAACCGTTCTGGATCGCAACCACATGCTGATCATGGCGGACCCGGTGCGTCATTTTCCGTCTGTTGAAGTGCTGTCACAGCCGGTCCCCGAGGTGCTGCTGGTGCCGTTTCATCTCGGCGCCGAAGCCGTCGGCACCGTGTGGGTGGCCGCGCACGTCGCAGACCGGCATTTCGACCGCGAGGATGCCCGGGTCGTGGCCAGTCTGTCGCAGTTTGCCGCGGCCGCCGTCCAGGTGATGGCCGTCGCGGAAACGAACCGCAAGCTCGAAGAGGAAGCGCGTTTGGCGGCCGAGCGGGAGTCCCGGCGGCTGGCCGAAGAAAACCAACGCATCACCGCGCTCATGGCCGAACGCGCCAGCGCCGAAGAGGTCATCACGCGCGAGCTTAAGGACACACGGCTGCTGCGCGATGTAGCCGCGCGACTCATAGGAGAAGATGAGTCAACGGCGTTGTTCGATGAGATCCTCGCCGCAGCAATGAGCATCACCGAGGCTGATGCCGGACACATTCAGCTGCTTGATGGGTCCTCGCAGACGCTGTCCTTTTTGTCATCGCGTGGCTTTTCATCTGCCCTGTCGGCGCAATTGGCGCACGTCAGCGCAGATTCAGACTCTCCGTGCGGCATTGCCCTGGCCCGTGGTGAGCGTACCTTTGTCGAATTCACCCATGACGCGCGGGCGTCCCCCGACAGTTCCAATCGACTGCATTACGAACATGGACTGCGCTGCGCCCAGTCGACCCCGTTGCTGAGTCGATCGGGCCGCAAGCTCGGGATGTTCTCCACTCATTGGAGAACGGCCCGTTCGCTGAGCGAACGGGAGTTGCGGTTTCTGGATCTGCTGGGCCGACAGGCGGCTGATCTGATCGAGCGCTCTCAGGCCCGTGATGCATTGCGGGAGAGTGAACGAGAGCTTCGTGAAACGGATCGTCGCAAAGACGAGTTCCTCGCGGTTCTCGCTCACGAGCTGCGCAATCCCCTGGTTCCGATCCGCACTGGCGTGGAGTTGCTCAGGCGGGTTCCCGACCAGCCCGCATTGGTTGAGAAAATTCGCCCCATGATGGAGCGCCAGGTCCGGCATGTGGTGCGCCTCATCGATGATCTGCTTGACGTCTCACGCATAGCGACCGGCAAGATCGTATTGCAACGCCAACCCGTGATGCTCTCGAACCTGGTCAACAGCGTTGTCGAAGCCAACCGCGGTGCCGTCAACGCCGCCGGCCTGAAGCTGGAAGTCCACGTCGATGATCCGCACCGGATACTGGAGGTCGACCCCACGCGCTTCTCTCAGGTCATCGGCAATATCTTGCATAACGCGACCAAATTCACTCCAAGCGGCGGCACCATCAGGCTGAGTGCCGGGGAGGAAGCGGGCACGGGCACTTCAGGACGCAACCTGGTTTTGCGCATCACCGATACCGGCATCGGTATCCACAAGGATCTGCTTCCTACCATCTTCGGCCTCTTCACGCAGGTACACAGCGACAGTTTTACGCGCTATGGAGGACTGGGGATCGGACTCGCCCTGGCCCGCAAACTGGTTGAGCTGCACGGCGGTACCATCTCGGCACAAAGCGCCGGGCCCAATCTGGGCACCGAATTCACCGTACGCCTTCCGGCGCCGTTGCCGCAGCAGGAATCGCGGACCGCGCCCGCCCCTGCCTACCGCCTCGATGACCACCGCATCCTGATCGTGGATGACAATGCCGACGCGGCCGATTCCACCGCCTTACTCATCGCGCAGCTCGGCGGCGAGGTCAAGGTCGCCTACGATGGGGCGAACGCCCTGGAGATGCTCAGGGATTTCGATGCCTCGCTGGTCTTGCTGGACATCGGCATGCCCGGACTTGATGGCTATCAGACCTGTAGTCTCATGCGACGCGAAAAGGGTGACGCGATTCGCATCGTGGCGGTAACGGGATGGGGTCAGGAAGAGGACCGCCGACGCGCGGCCGAGGCCGGATTCGACGCGCATCTGACCAAACCGGTGAATCCTGCGCACCTGGCTGGCCTGGCGACCGGGGTCAGCGCCGCGGACTTTCAGGGCCTGCGGCCCATCGGGGCTTGAGCCAAGTGTGCCAGCAGGCCCCGGATCAGGGTGCGCATGCGCAGCACTGAATTCGTGAGTTCCTCCTTGGGCACACTGGCCTGACCGCTGTCGATTGACAGCAGCGGCTCGGCGAGATCATGGGCAATTGCGGCGAAAAATGCCTCCAGTTCCTTGTTCAGGAGCTCGAGACGATGAGTGCGTTCCGCGACCCGGGTCTCCAGTTCCAGATTCAGTGCCTGCAGCGCAGCTTGGCTTTCCCGCAGTCGCGACTCCACCGCCTTCTGTTCGCGAAGATCGCGCAGAATCGAGGTCAGCAATTTGAGCTCTCCGGCCCGGTTGCGGTGCGCCACCATGGTCTGCCACACCGGAATCTCGGTCCCCTGTGTGGTCTTCAGGCGCACTTCTCCGCGCCAATGGCCATGCTGTAGCGCTGACGGCACGATGACTTCGTTGCGAAACTTCAATGCCTCGGGCGAATAGGATTCGGAGATGTGCTGATCGTGGAACTCGACTATGCCCGCATCGGCCGTGGGTTCATGGGTCGCGTAAGCGGCTTGATTGATATAGACGGGATTGCCGTCCAGGCCGACGGTCACGACCGGGTCCGGCAGGGCCTCGACGATGGATGCCAGCATGCGATTGCGCTCAGTCAGCTGCATGCCCTCGCAGGCATACAAGGCCAGCGTCACAAAATCCGACAGACTTTCGACGAAGGCCAGTTCGGTCTCGTACCAGGAGCGCGTGTTGCCGACATGTTCGTGGCAGATCACGCCGATGGTGCGGCCACCTCGGACGATGGGGGCATCCAGCATGGAGGCGATGCCCAGCGGGCGCAGATACGAGTCGGCGAGTTCGCTCGTGACCGGGTCATTGACAGCGTCGGTGGCGACAACCAAATGATCTCCGGTCAGCGCGGACCGGTATCGCGGACAGTTCGCCAACGACAGCGAGCCGCCCTCCACATGCAGGTAATCAACACTGCTGAAGCGGTCGGCGGCCACCAGCGATTGACCCGTTTCATCGAAGAACCAGATACCCACCCGCTCCACGCCCAGTGCCCGCGAGGCCCGTTCGGTCATCAGGTGATAGACGCGTTGCATGTCACCCGCGCGCGCCGCCGGCATGATCTCCGCCAGCAATTCGATGGCGACGGGCCGAAAGTGATCCAGATAGCGATTGTGCAGGCTCCAGCTGCGGTCACGGATCGACAGACGTATGCCCTGGTACTGGCCTGCACCGTCATGCAAGGGCTGCCACGACAACGTCACCCAGATCACCGATCCGTCCTTGCGCACGAATCGGACCGGCAGGTCGTTGCCGGGACGATGCTCTCCGACCAGGTGATCGAAGAGCTCAAAAGTGACGTGATCGTCTTTCGCCACCAGGGGCCAGGGAAAGCGCAGCATGGCGCGGCATTCAGCCGCGCTGAAGCCGGAAATGGCCATTCCGGCCCTGCTCGTCCACTGCAGCGTCTCATCAGGGCGAATCCACGAGTCCCAGTCGTAGCTTCCCTCGGCGATGAGCCGATAGTCCTCGAACGAAGGTTCACTATTGGTGGCCAACGCCCTCTCCTGAAGCTCGAACGATAGCACTGCCGGACTTGAGTCGTAGGTGCATTCCGACGGTTGGATCCGCCGGCCTGCTGTGGCGTCGCGGCACCGGTACGCCAATATGGCTGGATGGCTACCAATTTCGCGGAAAGGCAATTTTCCCGATCCGCCGCTGGCTGCGCGCGCGAGGCGGATCCGGGGTTCACGGACATCGAGACCACTCAACCGACGCAAGGCGACAAGATCTGGACCTTTGAGCAGTGGCTGGAAGCTCTGGCCCATGGCGAATGTGATTGTGAGACCGTGATTGAGGGCGTGCGCGAGTCGATTGCCGGCAATGCCGATGCTTGCTGGGAGCTGCTTGCACTCGTGGACCAGTACTATCGATTGCACCGCATCAAGAAGGACGACTTTGAGAGCCTGAAACTGGTGGGGCAGGAACCTTTGGCGCCCGCGGCGCCCACGGCCGAGGCTTCGCCGCCGGTTCCACCCGCTCCTCCCCCAGCTCCCGCCCCAGCCGCGCCGCCCAAGGCAGCTCCACCATTGGCAGCGCAAGCGCGGCCAGCGCCTGCTCAGCCAGCGTCCACGTCTGCAATTCCGGCGCCGGCTCCCGCGGCCGTGAAAACGCCACCGCCAAGACCCGCACCCTCCCCCGCACGATCGGCGCCAGCTGCCACGGCGCAGGCCGCGACCGCCCCACCGCCTGGCGCGAAGCGCACCATCGCGGTCAACGAGGTACTGCGAAACCGCTACCGCATCGATGGCATCCTGGGACGTGGCGGAATGGGCACGGTATACGCCGCGACCGACCTATTTCGGCCGGACTATATTCCCGCCGAACAACGCATCGCACTCAAAGTGCTGCATACCGAGGTGGTGCGGCGCCCCGGCCTGCTGACCGAACTGCGCGGCGAGTTCCAGTGCCTGCAGTCGCTGTCGCATCCGAACATCGTGCGCGTCCATGAATTCGACCAGGACGGCGACCTGTCATTCTTTACGATGGAGCAACTCAACGGCGCGTCGCTCGGTCGGGTGATCGGCGAGCAGCAGTCCAAGACTCTGTACCGGCCCTATGCGTTGAGCATCATTCAGCAAGCCGCCGCGGCCGTGGCCTATGCTCATTCCAAGGGCATTGTGCACGGGGATCTGAATCCCGCCAATATTTTCATCACTGAGTGGGGCGACATACGGGTGCTCGATTTCGGCGCCGCCTACCGCACCAATCGGATTCAATCCATGGACGCCATGGGCGATACGGCGTTTCGGACCACCGTCGCCACCCCCTCCTATGCCAGTTGCGAGCAATTGGAGGGTAAGGGACCGACGACCGAGGACGATGTCTATGCCATGGCCTGCATCAGCTATGTCCTGTTGACGGGCGAGCACCCGTTCAAGGGCCGCAACGCCCTGGCAGCCCGTAAGGCCCGCCAGAGTCCTCGACGCCCCGACCACCTCAAGCTGCGCGAGTGGCGCGCGCTCAAGGCCGCCCTGAGTTTCGACCCGCGCGTTCGCCCAGCCGACATGCAAGCCTGGCTCGACCGGCTCGATTTGCCGCCCCTGCCGCCGCGCTTGCCGTCGTTGTTCAACATCATGAGTGAGCGGCCGCCGCCGCGACGTGTTGGGCCTCCGGTGGTCACGGCCCTGATCGCCATCGTCGCGGGCGTCTGCTGGTGGACACAGAACCAATACGGTTGGCTGGACACGCAATCCATCCTCGGCAACGTCGCGCCGAGCGCCGTGCGCCCGGGATCGGCCGCCGTTGCCCCGCAGGCACCACCGGTCGCGTCCCGCCAGGTCCCGGCTCCAGCGGCAACCGCCTCGGTCGCACCCGCACCGGACCCCCTCGCCGAAGCAGTGCCAGGTTCGACCGCCAGGGCGGCGGTGCACACTGCCACGCAATCCCCTAGCGACTCTCAACAGCCCGCACGCATCGAGCTCGCAGCGAACACGGTGGACCTGGCCCCGATGCAGCCGGTTGCCAGTATCGTCGTCAGTCGTCGACATGGCTCCCGACAGGAAGTCAGCTTCACCTGGTCCACCGAACCCGGAACGGCACGACCCGGACAGGACTTCATGCCCGTGAAGTTTCGAACCGAGTACATCGCGCCCGGCACCCCGCAGACCCGCCTGCTGGTGCCGATAGTGGAGAATCCACGGCGGCACTACGCGCGGACCTTCTATGTGGTCGTCAACTCACCCGGCGAGGGCGTCACATTGGGAGAGCGTACCGTCACCCAAGTCACCATACCGGCGTCGAACTGAAGCATATGAAAGAATCCACGAGCTCCCAGCCTTTTCTCAGCGACATCAAGACGCTGCGCGAACGCGCCCGCAAGAACATCGGGGCGGGTAATGTCACCTTCACTTACGAGGGCGACGTCAAGAAGACGATCGAGATCCTGCAAAGCGTTCTCGCCACGGAGATAGTCTGCGTCCTGCGCTACACCATGCACGCGGTGACCGCGGCCGGGATTGCCAGCGAAAGCGTCAAGGCCGAATTCCAGCAACATGCGGATGAGGAACGGGCGCACATGCTCAGTGTTGCCGAACGCATCAACCAACTGGGCGGCACGCCGAATTTCGATCCGAAGGGATTGGAGACCCGTTCGGCATCTGAATACGGATCCGCTCAGACACTGATCGATATGATCAGGGAGAACCTGATCGCCGAACGGATCGCGGTCGATCACTATCGTGAGTTGATCCGATATTTCGGTGATTCCGATCCCACCACCCGCCACATGCTGGTGGGAATCCTGGCGGTTGAGGAGGAGCATGCCAACGACATGCACGACCTCCTGGTGGCCCACCAGGGTCACCCGATGTTGGACGAATAGTCAGCGCTGCTGCAGGCGCCGATTTCGCAGGAACAGCGCCTCCCCCACGAGTGCGGTACCCAGCAGGGCAACATTCGAGGCCATGAACACCCAGTTGTGCAGCAAGACGCTGTACACGACGTAACCGGTGGAAGCGGTGACCTGGCCGATGAACAGCCACCGCGATACGCCCTGCGTGGCCTTTGATTTCCACTGGGTATAGACCTGCCGGCCAAGGGTCGTGAGCAGCACGACTGAACTTCCCCAGCCGATGAGGTCAATGGCAAGCGTCACTACTACTAATGCTCCGGAGAGGTGTTGGCAGGAGCTTCTTCCGTCTGTGCACGGTACGCAATTGCACTGCCGGTCAGTCCCGCTGTAGGTAAACCTCGTACGGTGGTGCGTCAGTCCTGTCTGGCGCGCATACAGCGCGGCGGCCACTGGTCATTGGCGGCCCGTGGGGCTTTGATAGTGCCAATGAATGTCATGCGTCGTAAGCTGGCCGTCGTGACCGGAGCATGCACCGGTATCGGCTTGGAAGTCGCTCGGCTGTGCGCACGCCAGGGATTCGAGCTGATCGTAGTCGCCGATGAGGCTCTGATCCATGACACCGCCCGGGAACTTGGGCAGAACGGCCTCAGCTGCACGCCGGTCCAATGCGATCTGGCGACCGCCGGTGGCATCGCTTCACTCTTGGCGGTGATCGCTTCGGGAGAGCGGCCGGTGGATTATCTGTTTGCCGATGGCGTGCGCGTCATCCACACGAACATCGATGGCACCGTGCGCCTGGTATTCGCCGTGGCGGCCGGTATGCGTTCCCGAGGTCGGGGACGAATTCTGATCACGGGCTCGGTCGCCAGCCTGATGCCGGATGCGTTCCGGGCTGTCTATAACGTCTCGAAGACCTTCCTGGACTCTTTTGCGATGGCCCTCGGCAATGAACTGAAAGACACGGGAGTCACGGTCACCAGTCTGATACCGAGTGCCACGGAGAGCGATGCACCTGAGGAGCTGGCGGCGGCAGTCGCGAGACTCGGCTTTGAGGCGATGACCGAAGGGAGGCTCGACGGCCTGGCTGAAGTCGCCAATAGGTTGCATGTGCCCGGTTGCAAGTCGCGAGCTCGACCTCAGGGAGTGCCGAGCAGCGGCACACCGTAGCGTCGCAGCAGACTTCTGATCGCAGGTGCCTGCTCATGCAGGACTTCATTGATTTTGGCCAGGAGCTCCGGGTCGCCCCGGCGCACGCCCACTGAAATCGAAAAGGCCATGGGTTCACCGGCTCCGCCCCCGTCTGTGATCGGTTGTAACCGCAGCGGCACGGCGGAGTGCTCGGCGTAAAATCCTGCTAGAGGGCCCCAGACCAGGGCCACTTGTATGGCGTTGTGCGCCAAGGCATCCAGAATCGCGGTCGGCGGGTTCGGTTGGCGATAGTCCCCATACACCGTGAAGCCACGGACATTGCCAGTGATGCCACGAGTCGCCAGGGCGCTGGCCGGCGGCGTATTCGCGCCGTCATCGCCGATCAGCTCGACTCCGACCAGCTGCGTCCGCAGGCGCGGGTCGTCTAGCGAAAGTCCCGACAGATCAGCCGCCTGGCGGCTGGCGAAGACGTATGTGGATCGGTAATACGGTTCGGTGGTCGCCATGCCCTGTAGACCCGCTGCAACCCCAGGCCAGATATCACACCGCGATTGCGCGAGCGTCTGGCGTGCGAAGCCGCGTCGCTGCGCCCACCATTCATAGCGTACCGTGGTGTGCAGCTGACGGGCGATGAGCTGCGCCAGATGGTTTTCGAAACCCTGTTCGCGGTGATTCGAGAACGGCATGTTGTTCGGATCGGCGCATACAGTCAGGCCGTGTGCCGCGACGGGCAGGATCATCACCAGGGCTAGCAAGGCTAGGCGCATGACGCGCACCTATTGGGCCCCCGGGGTATGCGTGTAGTCGTTGGTGATGACGGACGTGGGCGACCAGCCGGGATCTTGATCCACGCTCGCCGGCACCGCTGCCGGCGTCTGCGAGGGCGTGCCGCCCGATTGAGCCGCGAGCGTCTGCGGCAGTGACATGGACCGTACGTACGCCGACAGCTGCCACAGCTGCTCATCGGGAATCTTGTTACCCCAGGCAGGCATGCCATTGGGGCGGCCCTCGACCAGAGTCTGGTGTATCTGCTCCAATCGATCGCCGTAGATCCACTCATCGTCCATCAGCGCAGGCGCCATGCCGCCACCGCCATTGGAATGGCAGCCCGAACAGTTGTACTGACCAAACAGGCGCATTCCGGCTGCCACAGCCACGGGATTATCGTAGTAGGGCTTGGCCCTGGGGTCGACGGTGTAGACGCTGTGGTCGAGTCCCGGAGCAAGGGCGCTGGCGATGACGGCCCCATCCGGAGCGCTTGCGGTCGGAGTGGCAGGCTGTGCGCCCTGCGCTGCGCGCTGCTGTGACTGATCAGTGCACCCGCTCAGCAGTACCGCCATCGCCAGGAGAATTTCAATGCGCGAGTGCAAAGACATAGAGCGTTCCTCCGGCGGTGGTGTACTTGGGCAGGTCCGACATGGCGTTGATCATGCCCAGAGCGGCTGAGCCGTCGCGCGGATCGACTGGCCCGGAAACCACGGCGCCGGACCACCCGCCGACACCGGACAGCACCGCGATGTACTGATGGCCGTCCGGGCCGCGATAGCTGATCGGCTGGCCGATGATTCCGCTGTCGACCTTGTACTTCCACAACTCCGCGCCGCTGCGGGCATCCACGGCCTTGAACCAGCCGTCCAGCGTGCCGTAGAACACCAGATTGCCCGCAGTGACGGCCGTGCCCGACCAGATCGGGAACTTCTCCTTCACACTCCACGCCTGCCGTCGGTTCACGGGATCCCAGGCGGTCAGCTCGCCGCGGTTGCCGCCGGGTCCCGGTTTCATGTGCACATTGGCGCCGACATACGGCGTGCCGACGATGTAGTTCACCTGCATGTTGGTCCAGTCCATGCACATGTTTTCATGCGGGATGTACAGCAGTCCCGTGTCGGGGCTGAAACTGCTGGGATTCCAGTCCTTGGAACCGGAGGCCGTGGGGCAGATGTCGTGTACTTCCCGGCCGACTTTGGTTTCCTTGTCGGGATTGACGATGAGCCGCCCGGTTTGCAGATCCACGCCCTTTGAGGAGTTCACGGGTCCATAGGGATCTGCCGACAGGACCTGGCCGCTTTGACGGTCTACGACGTAGATGTAGCCGTTGCGGTCCATGTGAATGAGCACCTTGCGCATCTTCCCGCCAAAGGGCATGTCGAGCAGGATCTGCTCGTTGACTCCGTCGTAGTCATGCTCGTCGTGGGGATTCATCTGGTACGCCCAGTGCGCATCTCCGGTGGCAGGGTCGCGCGCGAACAGCGTGGTGGTCCATTTGTTGTCGCCGGGACGCTGGTCGGCATTCCAGGGGCCGGGATTGCCACTGCCGTAATAGAGCGCGTTCAGCTCCGGGTCGAAAGTGACCCACCCCCATACGTTTCCGCCGCCGATCTTCCAGGCATCCGCGGGCCAGGTACTCACACCAAGATTGGTGCCCTTGGCGCTGGCATAGAAGGGATGAAAGTTCGGACCAATCTTCACATCTGCATCCGGCCCCGAGTTGTAGGCGCGCCAGAGGAGCTTGCCCGTGTCTTCATCGAGCGCTGCAATCCACCCGCGCACCCCGAGCTCACCGCCGGAGTCGCCCACGAATACCTTGCCCGCCGCCACCAGCGGCGCCATCGTCAGTGTTTCGCCGATATTGATATTGCCCATGCGCGTGCGCCAGATGGGCTTGCCGGTCTTGACATCAAGGGCGATGGTCTGACCGTCGAGAGTGTTGAAGATGAACTTGCCGTGATCCACCGTGCCGCCCCGGTTGACGACGTCGCAGCAGGCGACGCCCTGGCTGGCCGGCAGTGGCTTGGGTTTGAAGGACCATTTCATCGGCGCGCCCGGCTCGCTCAGGTCCAGGGCATAGACGATATTCGGGTACGCGGTGAGGAGGTACATCGTGTTGTCCGCCACGATGGGCGCCGCCTCCTGCCCCTTGTTGACCCCGAGCGAGAACGAAAACTCGGGTGTCAGGTGCGCGACATTCTGCGGTGTGATTTCCGTCAGCGTGGAAAAGCGTGTGGACGCGTAGTTCTTGGAAGGCATCGTCCACTGTCCGTCATCCGGGGGCGCATTGGCCGCACTGGGCTCGGTGCGGCCCACATTGGGGGTTGGCGGTGACAGCGCATGGCCTATCTGCGCATCGGTGAAGACCTCATCGGCCGGCACTGCCGGCGGCACGGTCTGCGCACCTGCGACGAACGCCAGCAGCAAGCCGACCCCGGTCACCAGTCGCCGAACCCATTTACCTTGCCGTAGCATTTAACCCCCGCACCGTGGCAGTAGAACCAGGCCTACGCCTGTCAACAGCGTTGCCACGCCAAATCCGCTGCTGAGTGCGATGCCCCAAAGCGCCGCAAACTTGACCCGGTGGTCCGCCCCGATCGTGGACGCCGCCGCGTTGGCCACCTGCCTAAGAGCGCCCACCGAGGCGGTGAAGGCGTAAATTGCGACAACGATCGCGGCCACCGCCAGCACATAAAGACCGGTATGGCTCCAGGCCCATTGCGCTGCTGGCACGAGCAGACGCCGGTCCGCGGCAAAACATGGCCCGCTTGCCAGGGCATAACCGACGCTGATTTCCGTCAGCCACGCGGTCGGCGCCGCAAATAGCACCAGGGCTCCGGGGCCGTGCCGTCTCATGTTCCAAATCCCAGATACGGGCTCAAGTAGTAGGTGGAAAAAACGCATAACCACACTGCATCGACGAAATGCCAGTACAACACTCCGGCCGATACCGAAAGCCGGCGCCGGGGACTGAAGTAATCCAGGGCAGTCCAAATGAAGATAAACAGCAGGATCAGAATGCCGACGACGACATGCGCCTCGTGCAGTCCAGTGGTGAGGAAATACAGCGAACCGAAGCTCGAGGTGCCGAAGGTGAAGGGCTTGGTATGCCATTCATGCACCTGCACCAGAGCAAAGATACAGCCCATGATGGCTGCCAGACCAAATCCCAGCAGCGCCTGCGGGCGCCGCCCGTAAAGAACACCGCGCTCGCCCCACCAGGCCACGACGCTTGACGCAAGCAGGAGCAGCGTATTCGGCAGTGCCACTCCGAGGTTTGGCCTGGGCTCCAGCACCCAGTTGGTGCCGGCCGTGGCCCCATAATAGAAATAGGCAAACAGCAGGTAGGCGAACAGAGCGGCTTCGCTCGCCACCAGCGTTCCGACTCCCCACCAGCCGACTCCGCGCCGTCCGATCGGACCGACCGGTAGTTCACGTGCCGCGGCCATCGCCTGCTCAGCCATGGGCCGGCTCCCGCTCCCGAAGCTCGCGGCGCGGCCAGAGCCACCACAGCAGCGCCACGGCCAGCACCACAGCAGCCAGGGCAGTCAGCGGCCACTCCTTGAGGATCATGCCGGTGAAGACGCCGGCAATTCCCAATGTTGCCAGCACCGGAGCATACGAGTCCTCCGGCATTTCCAGAATCATGTCCGGCTCTGCATCCACCGCAGTGGTACCGATGGTCTCTTTGCCCACATCAAGCAGTAGTCCCTGATCCAGGCTCGAGCGTGGTGCCGAACCCAGGCGGTCTTCCCACAGGGGATGCCGCGAGGCCACGGTGGGAATCACGGCGAAGTTATACGGCGGCGGTGGCGAGGAGACCGACCATTCCAGGGTCGGTGCGTCCCATGGGTTGGAACTCGCCGTCTTGCCCTTGGACCAGCACTTGACCACGTTGACTACCAACAGCACTACCCCAACGGCGAACACGAAGCTGCCGACACTGGTGATCAGATTCAAGGTCGTCCAGCCCATGTTCGGACCATAGGTATAGACACGGCGCGGCATGCCCATGAGCCCGGTCAGGTGCATGGGCAGGAACGCGAGATTGAAGCCGATGAACATGATCCAGAAGTTCCAGCGCCCCAGCTTTTCATCCAGGAATCGGCCGCGCATCTTGGGAAACCAAAAATAGATGGCTCCGACGACCGGAAATACATTGATGCCGACGAGGACGTAATGGATATGTGCAACGATGAAGTAGGTGTCGGTGAGCTGCCAGTCCACCGGCACGCTGGCGGTCATGAAACCCGACACGCCACCAATCACGAACAGCAGGATCATCGATGAGAAAAAGAGAAAGGCGGTGGTAATGACCGGCTTGCCCAGCCGGATTGTCGCCAGCCATGCAAACACGGCGACGGCCGATGGTAGCGTGATCGCTATGGAGGCCGCCGAAAAGAACGACAGGCCAAGCCCTGGCAGACCCGTGGCGAACATGTGGTGCACCCACACGCCGAAGCCGAGAATCATCGTCGCAACTGTCGAGATGGCGACCAGGGAATAACCCACCAGAGGCCGACGGCAGAACACCGGCAGGCCATCGGACACCATTCCCATTGCAGGCAACACGATGGCATAGACCCAGGGATGGCCGAAGATCCAGAACAGGTGCTGCCACAATAGGGGCTGTCCCCCACCCGCTGTATTGAAGAACTGGGTGCCGAACTGACGATCCAGCCACAGCATCAAAAACGCCAGACTCACTGCCGGTACCACGATGAGGTTGGCCACGCTGGCCGTCAGAGTCCCCCAGACCAGGATCGGTAAGCGATCCAAGGACATGCCTGGCGCACGCGTGCGGAACGCCGTGACGATGAAGTTTGCCGCGCCCACCGTAGTGGAGATGCCGAGGAACACCATGCCCAGGGAATAGAAGTCCTCATTCAGCCCAGGGTTGTAGGGTTGCGAGGCGTACGGAACGTAGTTGAACCAGCCATCGTTGGTACCGTGCCCTGTCAGAAACCCAGCATAGAGAAACATGCCACTGGCGAGATAGACCCAGTAGCCGAAGGCATTCAGGCGGGGGAAAGCCATGTCGCGGCTACCAAGCAGCAGCGGCCACAGGTAATTCGAAAAACCTGACAATACCGGCGAGGCATACAGGAAGATCATGGTCATGCCGTGGGTGGAGAACAGCTCGTCGTATTGCTCTGGCGTAAGCAGCGTGCGATCCGGACCTGCCAGCTGCAATCGCATCAGCAACGCCTCAAGACCGCCGAGAATGAGAAAGATGAACGCCGTGACGATGTAGCGGCCGCCGATCTGCTTGTGATCGACCGATCCCAGAAAGCCCGCGAGGCCGCCTGGCCCTTCCCAGAGTTTGAGCAACCGCGCCTGGTGCGGCACCGAATCCGGGCCAGACAGTGGTGTGCGTAAGTCGGCGGCCTTCAACGCTGTAACTCCAGGTAGGCCAATACGTCGCTCAGGTCATCGCCCGTCAGCTGCTGATTGGGCATCAGGTTGCCGGGTTTGAGGTTGTGCGCGTTTTCGATCCATGCCGCCAGCGTGCCAGGTGTATTGGGCAGCAGGCCTGCGCCAATCGTGTGCCGGCTGGCAAAATGGCTCAGATCCGGGCCGCTATGAGCCCCGGCGTGGGTGCCGCGAATCTGGTGACACAGTCCGCAGCGATACTCCACCAGTTGCGCGCCGCGCTGCGCAGCGGGGGTGTCCGGGGCAGTTGCCGCCTGCAGCTGGTGGTCACGCCAGCTCGCAAAATCCTCGGGAGACTGGGCCACGACCTGCAACATCATGTGCGCATGCTGCATCCCGCAGTATTCGCTGCACTGTCCGGCGTAGATCCCCGCTGCATTTGCTTGCAGCCAGCCGAAGTTCGTCTGACCCGGGATCATGTCAGTCTTGCCCGAGAGCTTCGGTACCCAAAAGCTATGAATGACGTCACCGCCATGCAAGCGCACCAGCACACGCGCGCCCACTGGAATGTGAATCTCGTTGGCGGTGGTGAAGCTGTCCTCGGGCTGGGCGCCGACATAGGTCACTTCCCACCACCACTGATGGCCCGTGACGTCCAGCGTGACTGCCGGGTGCGGCGGTGGGCCGGACACTGCGGCCAGCGTTACCATGGTCCATACCAGGGCGACCAACAGAGGAATTCCCGATAGCAGCAGGCCGTTGCGGATCCAGCGGGAACCATCAGGACCTTCCGCCACCGCAACGGCGCGCGTTTCGGCGGCGCCGCCGTTGCCGCGTACCTCGCGGTAGCCGCGCAGCAGCAGCCAGCCGATGATCACGCATACAGCTATCGATACGATCAGCATGTACCAGGTCAGCGACACGATGGCGTCGGCGCGTGTCCCTGCCGCGTCGAGATAACCCAAGGGTGTAGAAAGGCTCATGCCGGCTTTGCGCGCGCGGCGACGGAGCGCAGACGTTCCAGTGCGTAGAGCGCCGCGCCCAGGAACAGAAGAATTCCCGGGACCCACATGAAGACACCGCCCAGCGCCTGATCCTGCAGCGGTGTCATACCCCACATCTGGGTCGTCGAAAGGTGTGCAAAAAATAGCGGCCGGCTCGCGGTGGTCAGGATGGCACCGAGGAAACCCATTTGCATTGACGTCACGGCACCTGCGAACAATGCATCGACACCCGCCTCGCGGGGTGAGCGCAGCAAGGAGCGCCACAGAATGATCGAGGACCCGAACAACGTGAGGTGCATCAACCAGTAGACGGGGGTGCTGGTGAAGGTCGCCTCATACGGGCCGGGCATGTGCCAGAACCACAGGGCCACGAAAAATGCCGCGGTGGAGAACCATGCGCCGCGTCGGGCCCACGAAACTGATACTTCCGGCAGCGCGGCGGCGAGCAAGGGTGCCGCACACAGCACCAGGATCATATGCTGCGCGACTCGCGCCGAAAACAAAGCTACCGACAGTGCGCACAAGGGAGACAGGAGCGCCGCCGCAACGATCAGCCAGCCACCCAGTGCGGCGCCTGTGCCGCGCCGATCCCGCAGCGATACTATGTGCAGGGCGGCTACTGCAGTCAGTGCGATGATCAGGACAGGATCGAGATTGAAACGGTGCAGCAGGCTGCCCGGAAGAGGCGGCGCTCCGCAATACGGCAGCTGCACGACCATCGGTCCCTGCTCCTTAACTCAAACTCATGCGGCGGAACGCGCGCTCCCGGTAAAGGCGGCCACGGCGGCCTCGACCACCTTCTCATCCTGCTCGACCGTCCCGCCGCTGGCGCCGACCGCGCCTATTACGACCTCTCCGCGCTTAACCGGCATCCCGCCTGCAAAGATCACCACGCGGTCGTGATTGGTACTGTTGATGCCGAACAGGGGCTTTCCCGACTGCGCCATCTTGGCGAGGTCCTGCGTGCGCATGTCGAAGGCCCGCGCGGTCCATGCCTTTTGAATCGAAATGTCGATACTGCCCAGCCAAGCGCCATCCATCCGAGCGTGGGAGATCAAATTGCCGCCGGCGTCCACGACCGCGAGGTTATACGGCACACGCAGTTCTTCGGCTTTCTTCTCGCCCGCAGCGATGATCGTGCGCGCATCCTGCAGGGTCAGAGTGGGCACCGCGCTTGGCATGGAAACTCCCGATATTGCTTTTCGAGGGGGAGTGAAATTTGCTGCCGCGGCACTATCGATAATGTAGGCCAAGTGCCCAACCGCGTGTAGTCAGTGCCCAATAGGCTCTGTTTACGCGGCTCAATGTGACGGCGGGATATCCGAGCATGACGCCGGGATATCCCGCACCTGGTTGCCAGTCCTCACTGCGGCCGTTTACGGGCCGCGCCGCCCGCGATAGCCATAGAGCAGCCAGCAAACGACGAGAACGACGACGATCAGACCAATGGGTCCGATGCCCCAGCCGGCTCCGAAGCCCCAGTACAGACCGCCTCCACCACCAAAGAGCAGCAGCAACACGATCAGAACAACTAAAAGGTCCATGAGCCCTCCTGACATGGGCAACGTCTATGACGAGAAAATTCGCCATCACTACTCTAGGCACAGGGTAATGGCCCGGCTGTAGGCTGCGCGGATCACCCTATGTCATCGGCGCCTTACGGTCAGGGTTGGCCCTGTGCGCCGCCGGCACCGAAGATGTTGCCGGTGGTATAGCTCGCATCACTGGCCGCGAGCTGCACGTAAATGGATGCCAGTTCGGCCGGTTGTCCCGGACGCCCCAAGGGCGTCTTGCTGCCGAAATGCGTATATTTTTCCACCGACGAGCCGCCACTGACCTGCAAGGGCGTCCAGATCGGGCCAGGGGCCACGCCATTCACGCGAATGCCGCGCGAGGCCAGCTGCTTGGCGAGCGACTTGATGTAGTTCATCGTGGCCGCCTTGGTCTGCGCATAGTCGTAAAGTTCCGGCGAGGGGTCATAGGCCTGCTCGGACGTCGTACCGATGATGCACGCGCCCTCCTTCAGATGCGGCAATGCCGCCTTGATGATGTAGAACGGGGCATAAATATTGGTTTTCATGGTGTCATCGAAATCCTCGTCACTGAGTTCGAGGATGGATGCGGTGGAATGCTGGATGGCGGCATTGCAAACCACGATGTCCAGTCCGCCCAGTGTCTCCACCGCCTCGGCCACGAGTTGCCGGCAGAAGGCGGGGTCCCGCAGGTCACCCGGAATAGGTACTCCGATACGCCCCGCATCCTTGATGAGCTGGATCACTTCGCGGGCATCCGGCTCCTCGGCGGCTAGATAGTTGATGACCACGTCCGCGCCCTCGCGTGCATAGGCGATGGCCGCAGCCCGTCCCATTCCGGAATCCCCGCCGGTGATCAGGGCCTTGCGTCCGAGGAGGCGTTTTGAACCGCGATAACTTTTCTCGCCATGGTCAGGCTTCGGCGTCATCTTTCCCGCGAGACCCGGCCAAGGTTGAGTCTGTTCCTTAAACGGCGGTCGCGGATGTTTGATCACAACTGCTCCTAGGTAGCAATTACCAGCTTCACCATAGTGAAGCGGTGGATTTTCTGCGCTAGGTGCCTGACGCCAACCGAGGGTGCATTTCTCCGACGACGCCCGCTACCGCGGAGCCGTGGCGCATAGCTTACTCGGGGTCAGGCGCCCTTCCTACAGGCATGCGCCGCACTGCGGGCCATGCTCCAGTTTGGCAATCCACTGGAGACGACGATGGGGATCAATAAGGATCAGGTTGAAGGGCGCGCGAAAGAGGCAGCCGGGAAGGTTCAGGAGACTGCTGGCAAGGCGACCGGAAGCCTGGGCCAGCAAGTCAAGGGTGTGGGCAAACAGGCCACCGGCGCAGCGCAGGCGAAGTACGGCGATGCCAAAGAGACCGTCAAGGAACACAACCGGGACCCCGACAAGCAACCGTGAGACTACGGCACCGCCGCGTATACAGTATTTGATGGCACTCGTTACTGTATGCCGATGGTGGCGCCGGGACCATGCAGATTC